>NZ_JBFTMX010000010.1:0-133007 GCF_056397205.1 Massilia sp. 05N420 | reverse complement strand
AAGCAGCCGATCCATTCGCCGGTGGCCAGCTTCGGCAGGTATTTCTGCCTGGTCTCTTCATTGCCGAATTCAAAGATCGGCACCATCACCAGCGAGGATTGCACGCTCATCATCGAGCGGTAGCCGGAATCGACGCGCTCGACTTCGCGCGCGATCAGGCCGTACGACACATAGTTCAGGCCGGGGCCGCCGTACTGTTCCGGGATGGTCGGGCCCAGCAGGCCGAGTTCGCCCATCTCGCGGAAGATGGACGTGTCCATGGCTTCGTGCCGGAAGGCTTCGAGGATGCGCGGCTGCAGCTTGTCCTGGCAGTAGGCCGCGGCGGCGTCGCGCACCATGCGCTCTTCGTCGGTGAGCTGCTGGCTCAGCAGCAGCGGGTCATCCCAGTGGAATTGGGCTTTTTGTCTCATGATGTTCTCTTTCTTGTCTTGTCGCTTCAGTCGGCGGTCGCGGTCAGGCGCTCGGCGTTCTCGTGGCGCTGCTGCTCTTCCATCACCAGTTCGCCCAGCATGCGCTTGATGCGGTTGAATTCCGGATCGGCCGGATCGCGCGGGCGCTCCAGCGTGATCGGTACGTCGCGCTTGATGGTGCCGGGACGGTAGGTCATGACGATGGTGCGGTCGGCCAGGTACACCGATTCCTCGATGCTGTGGGTGACGAACACGATGGTGGTGCCGAAGGTCTTCCAGATCTTCAGCAATTCGTCCTGCAGGTTGCGCCGGGTGAGGGCGTCGAGGGCGCCGAAGGGCTCGTCCATCAGCATGACCGGCGACTCCAGCGCCAGCACGCGGGCGATCGCCACACGCTGGCGCATGCCGCCCGACAGGTCCTTCGGATAGCGGGCGCGGAAATCCTGCAGCTTGAGCATGTTCAGCAGGAAGTCGACGCGCTCCCGGATCTGCGCGGCGCTGCGGCCCGCCACTTCCAGGCCGAAGGCGATGTTCTTCTCGATCGTCATCCAGGGGAAGAGCGCGTACTCCTGGAACACCATGCCGCGGTCGGGACCGGGCTCGAGGATCGGCTTGTCGCCGGCCAGGATGCGACCCGAGGTCGGATGCGAGAAGCCGGCGATCGCGTTCAGCAAAGTCGACTTGCCGCAGCCCGAAGGGCCCAGCAGGCAGATGAATTCGCCGCTGGCGATCTCGAGGTTGATGTCGCGCAGGGCGACGACCTCGCCGCCCTGGCCGGCGAACACCTTGTTGACGCCGTTGATGTGGATGGCTGTCATGTCGTCTCCTTAATGGTTGTCGAGACCGCGATGCCACTTCAGCAAGTGGTTGTTCAGCGCGCTCATGCCGGAGTCGATGGCCAGCCCCAGCAGGCCGATGGTGAACATGCCGGCGATGATCTTGTCGGACCAGAAGTATTCGCGTGCTTCCAGGATGCGGAAGCCGAGACCGTTGTTCACCGCGATCATCTCCGCGACGATCACGACGATGAAGGCGGTGCCCATGCCGATGCGCGCACCGGCCAGGATATAGGGCGTGGCGGCCGGCAGGATCACGCGGCGGAACATCGTCATCGGGCCGACGCCGAGGTTGCGCGCCGCGCGGATATAGATCGAATCGACCTGGTGCACGCCGGCGATGGTGTTCATCAGGACCGGGAAGAAGGAACCCAGGCTGATCAGGAAGAAGGCCGGCGGATTGCCGAGGCCGAACCACAGGATCGACAGCGGGATGTAGGCGATCGGCGGGATCGGACGCAGGATCTGCACCAGCGGATCGAACAGTTTATACACGGCCTTGTTGGTACCCATCAGCAGGCCCAGCGGCAGGGCCAGGCCGGCGCCGATGGCGAAGCCGACCAGCACCCGCGTCAGGCTGCTGTAGGCGTCTTCCAGCAGTTCGCCGGACACCAGCCAGCGCAGATAGCTGCTCTGGGCCGGGTCGTAGGCGCTCAAGGGCATCAGGTACTCGCCCCATTTATGCAGCACGGCGAGGGGCGAAGGCAGGACCTGCGGATTCACCCAGCCCATGGCCGATGCGCCCTGCCACAGCAGCAGCGCCGCGAGCGGAACCGCGGCGCCATGGACCAGGCGCCGGAGCAACAGAAGATTCATCCCGACCCCTTGCTTATTTAGCGGACTTCTTGGCTGCCTGCAGCAGATCCAGCTTGACCCAGTCCTTCGCGGCCGGCGGGTTCGCCATGCGGCCGACGTTGTACTTCATCATGTAGTCGGTGGTCAGCTGGACGTGTTCGACCGTGATGTCGTCGGTGAACTTGGCGTTTTCCATCGCGTCGCGGTAATCCTCGGACGACACCTGGTTCTTGAACATGGATTCACGCACATACTTCTCGGCCAGCTTCGGATCGGCCAGGAATTTGCGGGTGGCGTCCACGAAGCACTGCATGAAGCGCTGGGCGACGTCGCGGCGTTCCTTGTACAGCTTTTCCGACATCACCAGGGCACGGGTCGGCTCTTCCAGCGGGGTGTCGTAGGGCTTGATGATTTCGGTGCCGTATTTCTTGTTGATGGCCTGGGTCGAGTAGGGCTCAGACTGGCTCATGGCGTCGATGTTCTTGGTCAGCAGGGCCTGGTTCAGGTCCGGATAACCCATGTAGACGACCAGCACATCCTTGCCCGGCTTGTCCGACCAGGTCATGTTGTGCTTCGACAGTTCGGCGAACAGCAGGATTTCCTGCGGGCCGCCGCGGGTGACGCCGACCTTCTTGCCCTTCAGGTCGGTGATCGAGTGGATGTTCAGGTCGGGACGGCCGACGATGCGCACGCCGCCCTTGGCGAAACCGGCCACCAGGTAGACCGGCACGCCGCTGGCGCGGCCGGAGATGGCCGCTTCCAGCGCGCTGGCCGAGACGTCGACTTCGCCCGCGATCATGGCCGGCACGATGTCCAGGCCCTTGGCGAAGACGCGCTCTTCGATTTTCAGGTTGTACTGCGGCGCGATTTCCTTCATGTAGGCGACGGCGCCGTAGTGGGCGAACTTCAGGTTGCCCAGGCGGACCAGGTCGGCCGCATGGGCCAGCGGGAATTGCGCGGCGGCTGCCAGGGCGACGGCCAAGGTCTTGACGTTCAGGAATGCTTTGATGCGAGTGGCGAATGCCATTGCTGTCTCCTTGATGATTGATTGTTGTTGCACGACTCTGCGGTACGTTGCCAACAAAGCATGAGCAGTTTCCATGCCAGCGATCAAGGTGTTAGGGCTTTCTCCAAGTCCTTGTTTTAGAAGAACAAATAGATTGGCGTTAAAGGAATGGCACCGGCGATTCCGTGAATCCGCACAATCCGCCCCCGATCTGTCCGGAATGCCGCACGTCGACCGCGGCGCCGGTACATAACTTTTTCACATAGCCTCGGGGCATTCTTTCATCCTTGCAGCTTGCGCTACGCCTATACTCTCCGCTGCACAATTAAGCGCACGTTCGCCCTGACTACATCACATGGCTCTGAATTACATCTGGATCGGCTTTTTCCTGGTTGGCTTCGTCGCGGCGCTGGCCCAGTGGATCTTTCTCGGAGATACCGAGATCTTCAAGCGCATCATCGACGGCACCTTCGATTCCGCCAAGATGGGCGTGATGGACATCGCCCTGCCGCTGGCCGGCGTGATGACCCTGTGGCTGGGCCTGATGAACGTCGGCGAGAAGGCCGGCGCGGTCGGCTGGCTGGCGAAGATCATTTCTCCCTTCTTCTCGCGCATCTTTCCGGAGGTGCCGAAGGACCACCCGGCCACCGGCCACATGGTGATGAACTTCTCGGCCAACCTGCTGGGCCTGGACAATGCCGCCACGCCCTTCGGCCTGAAGGCGATGGAAAGCCTGCAAAGCCTGAACCCGAACAAGGACACGGCCAGCAACGCCCAGATCATGTTCCTGGTGCTGCACACGTCCGGCCTGACCCTGATCCCGCTGGCCATCATGGCCCAGCGCGCCATCCTGGGGGCGAAAGACCCCTCGGACATCTTCATTCCCTGCATGATCGCGACCTATGTCGCCACCGTCGCCGGCATCATCGCCGTGTCGATCCGCCAGCGCATCAACCTGATCAACGGCGTGGTGCTCGGCTGGCTGGGCGGCATGACGGCCGCCATCGCCGGCCTGATGTGGTACATGACGACCTTCCTCACCAAGCCGGAAATCGAGACCTTCTCGAAAGTCGCCAGCAACCTGATCCTGTTCACCATCATCGTCGTGTTCATCGTCGGCGCGCTGCGCAAGAAGGTGAATGTGTACGAGGCCTTCATCGAGGGCGCCAAGGGCGGCATCCAGACCTCCTTGACCATCATTCCCTACCTGGTCGGGATGCTGGTGGCGATCTCCGTGATCCGCAATTCCGGCGTGCTGGGCTTCGTGGTGCAGGGCCTGGAATGGCTGATCCGCCAGGCCGGCCTCGACACCGCCTTCACCCCTGCCCTGCCGACCGCGCTGATGAAGCCGCTCTCCGGCAGCGGCTCGCGCGCGCTGATGATCGACGCCATGAAGACCTATGGCGTGGATTCCTTCGTCGGGCGCCTGGCCTGCATCTTCCAGGGCTCGGCCGACACCACCTTCTACATCGTCGCCCTGTACTTCGGTTCGGTCGGCGTGCGCAAGACCCGTTACGCCATTTCCTGCGGCCTGATCGCCGACCTGGCCGGCATCATCGCCGCCATCTCGGTGGCCTACGTGTTCTTCGCTTGATTTTTGAATGAATAAAGGGACCAGCATGTTTCGCATCCGCCCGCTCGCCTTCGCCGCCCTCGCCACCGTCGCTTCCTTCAGCGGCGCGCTTCCTGCCCACGCCCAACTGCCGGAACCGGTCGCCCAGGTGCTGCGCAGCACCGGCATCGCGGAAGACGCCGTCAGCGTGCTGGTGCTGCGCGACGACCAGACCGTGCTGTCCCACTTGGCGGACCGCCCCATGCAGCCGGCCTCGACCATGAAACTGGTGTCGACCCTGGTCGGCCTGGAGACCCTGGGCCCGGTGTTCCGCGGCCGCACCGAGCTGCGCACCACCGGCGCGCTGCGGGGCGACACGCTGAAAGGCGACCTGGTGCTGCGCGGCGGCGGCGACGTCGACCTCTCGGGAGAAGCGCTGGAAAACATGCTGCGCAGCCTGCGCTACCAGGGCATCCGCAAGATCGAGGGCAAGCTCGTCGTCGACCGCCAGCTCTTCAATCCGGCGCGCACCGACCTCGGCACGCCGCCCTTCGACGAATCGCCGGAAGCGTATTACAACGTCATCCCCGATGCGGCCATGATCAACAAGAACATGCTGCAGTTGGACATGCGCTCGACCGGCTCGCGCCTCAAGCTGCAGATGCAGCCCGAGCTGCAGGGCGTGAGCATCGGCCACGACATGAAGCTGATCGACGCCAACTGCAAGCAGTGGGACGACGGCTGGAAGCTGCCGGAAGTGGTGCCGCAGAAGAACGGCGGCATCAAAGTGATGCTGCACGGGACGTTCCCGAAGAATTGCGAGCAGAGCTATTCGATCAATGTGGTCGACCGCCAGGACTACGTGGAGCGCCTGTTCCGCGCCACCTGGAAACGGCTCGGCGGCACCATTTCCGGCAATGCCGTCGAGGGCGCGACGCCGCCCGAATCGCGCCTGCTGGCCGCCCACGTCTCGCGCACGCTGCCGGAAATCGTCCGCGATACGAACAAACCTTCCGACAACCTGCTGGCGCGCCTGATCTTCCTGAGCCTGGGTTCGCTGGAAGCGGACCCGGTTCTGGGCAGCCATCCGCAAGCCGGCGCCGCCGAAACGACCTTCTCGCGCAGCGATGCCGCCGTGCGCAACTGGATGCGCGCCCACGGCATCGACGACAAGGGCCTGGTGCTCGAAAACGGTTCCGGCCTGTCGCGCACCGAGCGTATCACCCCGGCGCAGATGGGCGGCCTGCTGAAGGCCGGCCTGCGCAGCCCTTGGGCGCCGGAATTTCAGTCCAGCATGCCGATCGTCGCCGTCGACGGCACCATGCGCCGCCGCCTGCACGACAGCCCGGCGGCCGGCCGCGCACGCCTGAAGACGGGCACCCTCAGCAACGTCGTGTCCCTGGCCGGCTATGTGCCGGACGCCACCGGCAAGCCGCTGGTCGTGGTGGCCATGGTCAACAGCAGCCTGGCCAGCAACGGCCGCGGCCGCGCCGTGGTCGACACCCTGGTCGACTGGGCATCACGCCTGGGCGGTCCTGCCCAGCCGGTGCTGCGCGTGCCGGGACAGCCGGCGCCGAGCCAGCCGACGCCGGAACCGCAGCCGACGCCGCAAGGCGTGCTGGCGACGCCGCCGGCCCAGCCCGAACAGCCGCTGCAGCCGGCCCAGCCCCAGACCCAGCCCCAGCAAGCCACCCAGCAGGGGCAGCAGCAGGGCCAGAACAGCAATCAGCGCCAGCCCATGCCGCCCGCTCCGGCGGCGCTGGAACGCCCGTGAGCGGCGACGCACCGGCACCGGTGCCTGCCTCCGCCTCCGCATCGGCAGGCACGCCCGCCGGCATCCGCATCCGGCGCTTCACGGCGCGCGAATGGCCGGCCTACCGCGCGCTGCGCCTGCGCTCGCTGGCCAACGCACCCGAGGCCTTCGGCAGCAGCTTTCAGGCCGAGGAAGCCTGGGCCCAGGAACTGTGGATGGCGCGCCTGACCGCGGCCAGCGTCTCGGGCCGCGACTGCCCGCTGGTCGCGGAATCGGCCGGACCGGACGACGCCGTCGCTGACATGCTCGGCCTGCTCTGGGCCAAGTGCGACGCCGAGGATGCCGGCATCGTCAACCTGTTCCAGATGTGGGTCGCGCCGGAAGCGCGCGGCCGTGGCGTGGCGGCGGCCCTGGTCGACGAAGCCGTGACCTGGGCGCGTTCGATCCGGGCGCACAGCGTCCGCCTGGGCGTGGTCTGCAGCAACCAGGCCGCGATCCGGCTCTACCTGCGCAAGGGCTTCCGCGACGTCGGCACGCCGGCGCCGATCCGCCCCGGTTCGGCACTGCTCGAGCAGACGATGTGCTTGAACTTGATGCAATAAAATTTCAAATTTAGCCTGTTTTTGAAACTTTATTGCGGCACCGAACTCGCCTTGACCGTCGCCGCCGCGTTGCCCGGCTGCGCGGGCGCCCCGGCCGCCCCGGCCAATGATGCGGCGCCGCCCGAATTCCCCTGCGCCGTATTCGTGCCCGGCTCCATCCACGGCGTGCCGGCCAGGTTGGGCCTGGCTTCCACCAATGAGACATTCGCGCCGGTGCCCTCGCGGATCGCGCGCACCACATCCATCATGGTCGACTCGGTGAATTTTTCCGGTGTGCCGAGGAAGACGCTGCCCAGGCGCCGCGGCCAATGCATGATGCCGCCCTCGGGCTTGGTGAACACGGCAACCATGTCGAGGTGATAGCCGCTCTTGTAGGGGAAGAGGCAGGCGACCAGGTTCATGTCCTCGGTGCCGCGCACCCGCGGGGTCGCCTTGGCGGTCCATGCCGCGCCGTCGCAACTGGGGCCCCTGGCCACCGGAGAACCCGCCGGCATGCCGGTCGGATCGGCGATCTTGAAGTGGCCGGGCAGGTCGGTCGCCTCGACGCCGGAAGGCGTTGCCACCACCGCATCCTTGACGTTGCGGTTGATGCCGTCGGTGGCCGCCTTGGTGACCGATTGCGCGGGAGCGTCGGTCCTGATGTCGAATACCCGGTAGTACTCCACCGTCGTACTGCGCGACGCCAGCGGGTTGTTGCCGCCATCGGTGCTGCATCCTGCCAGCGCGGACGACAGTCCGGCGGCCAGCGCGCAAGCCCGCGTCATAACTCTTACCGTGCCTCTCATCATGCACCCTCCCTGTTGGTTGGACGTCTGTGACGGCTCCAATTTTTACGCTTGCTCATGCATGACGAATGAGTTGGCTCAAGCGTGCGCGGGTGCCGTCAGCGTGGCGCCACAGGGATGCGGCAAGAACTCAGAGTACGCGGCGGAAGGTCTGGCGCACCAGGTTGCGGTCGCCGCAATCGAAATGCCACCATTCGGTGTTGATGCCGACAAAGCCGGCCTGGAACATCGCCTCGCGCAGCAGGCGGCGGTTGGCCACCTGGGCTTCGGTAAGAGCACCGGTCTGCAGGAAACCTTCTTCCAGCTTCGGGTGCGAGAGTTCGGTCATGTCGTCGAAGCCGGTGCCCATGTCGAGCTCGCGGCCGGCTTCGTCGAGGATGGTGATGTCGAGCGCCATGCCGTAGGAGTGGATCGAGCCGCGCTCCGGATTGGCGAGATACATCTGCAGGCCGGTGCCCTCCAGCGCGTCCCACAGCTGCTGCTGCACGCGCTGGGGACGCAGGGCGTCCAGCACCAGCACCGTGCAGCCGGGCCGCTGTTCCTTCAACCAGGCCACCACGCGCTCGAGCGCCGCGGCGGCATCGACGTGCAGCCAGGCGCAGTCGTACGGCGAGTACAGGTCGCGGCCGATGAAGTTGTCGGGGGTGGCGTAGCGCAGGTCGACGGCGATGCCGGCGATGCTGGAGAGGTGACGGAACTCGGGATCGCCGGCGATGTCCTCGCTGGCGATCGTCAAGGGCCCGGTAATGCTCATTGTCGACCTTTCACTGAGTTCCTTTGTCTAACAATGCGCGGGCGGCCGCGCCGATGCAGTTTGCCAGCTCGCGCGCACCGTGCGACAGCGGCGCATGGCTCGCCGTCAGCAGGTAGAGCTGGACCGGAATCGCCGGCGCCCACTGGCGGCACTGGACCTTGGCCTTGGCCGCCGAGGCCGCCGTGAACGGGTCGAGCACCGCGCTGCCGGCGCCCGCCTCGACCAGCGAGCGGGCGATCTGGTAGGTCTGCACCACGGTCTGGAATACCGGATGCACGTCCTGGGCCTCGCAGGCCGCCACCACCATTTCGCCGAGCGGGTCGCGGTCGGCCAGGCCGATCAGTTCGCCGGACAGGGCGCTCGGGGTGATCGGCTCGCGGCATTCCGCCTCGCTCCAGGTGCCGGCCGGCGCCATCACCATCAGGTTGCCGGCGGCGATCGCTTCGGCCTCGATGCCGGGGTGGCGCGGGTCATGCAGGGACAGCGCCAGGTCGGCCTCGCCCAGGCGCAGGGCGTTGACGATCTCGCTGGTGTGGAAGGTGGCCAGTTCGCAACGGGTCTGGGCGAACTCGCGGCGCCACACCGTCAGGGCGGCYGGCAGCACGCTGACGGCGATGGTCGGCGTCGAGATCAGGCGCACGGTCTCGCCGGCGCGGTTCTTCAGGCTGGCGGCCAGGCGGCGGATGCCCTGCAGGTCGCGGTTCAGCTTTTCCGTTTCCGCGAACAGGCGGTGCGCTTCCGGCTTCGGATACAGCTTGCCGCGGACGCGCTCGAACAGCGGCATGCCCAGCTGCAGCTCGGCATGCTGCAGCACCTTGGTCACCGCCGGCTGCGAGATATGGAGAACCTGGGCGGCACCGCTGATGGTGCCGACCTGCATGATGGCGTGGAAAACTTCGATATGGCGCAGGCGCATCGCTTCACCCTTTGGAGCAGAAAGGGAAAGGATACGTAAAACTGACGCTGCCGGAAAGCATCACTGCTGAACTTTTACCGGCGGTGTTGCAGGAATGGCTGCCGGATCGACCGTGGCGGGGGCTGGAACCGGCACCGGCGTCGGCATCGGAGCCGGCAGCACGGCCGACGGCACCGGCGAAGTGATCACCGGCGACGGCAGCACTGGAGGTAGCAGCGGCAGCGGGCCGCTCGGGTTGGTCAGCGCCTCCAGCAGCGCGGCGGTTTCGACGTCGGGCATGCCGTCGATGTTCGCCGGACGGTATTTCATCTGGAAGGCCGACAGCACGGAGCGGGTCTGCTCGTCCATGTTGCCGGACTGGACCAGGCCATAGCCCCAGGCCGCCAGCTTCTTCTGGAACCAGGCCACGTCCGGCAGCTGGGTCTGGAAGATCGGCGTCACCACCGCCACGCGGGCGGCGTCCGGCCACACCACCAGGCCGGCGTCGGCCAGCTGCTTCCACGGGAACATCGGACCCGGGTCCTGCTTGCGCAGCGGGGCGATGTCGCTGTGGCCGAGCACGTTTTCCGGCGCGATGTGGTTGCGGGTGACGATGTCGCGCACCAGCGGAATCAGGGCGTCGATCTGGTACTGCGGGAAAGGCGCGTAGACGCGGCCGGCCGGGGTGTCCTTCCAGCCCGGATTGACGATCTCGATGCCGATCGAGCTGTTGTTCAGCTGGGTGTAGTTCTTCCAGCTCGAATTGCCGGCATGCCAGGCCGCGTTCTTCTCGTCGACCAGGTTGTAGATGACCGGCCTGGGCTCGTCGGTGAGCAGGTAGTGAGCGCTGACTTCCTGCTGCGTCAGGATCTTGATCGAGGTCGGGCGGTCGCTGACGGTATAGTGCAGCACCAGGAAGCGGGCGCGCGAGCTCTGGCCCTTGGCCGTGTAGGTCTTGTCATACTGCGGTCCGGTGGCGCAACCGGCCAGCAGGGCGATCAGGAGGGTGGCGGCAAGGCTTTTCATGGATGGTTCGTCTCGTCGAATGTTGAATGCTTGTTATTATGCAGCAGGGGTCGGCGGCGGTTCGAGCGCCATGCGCGCCGCCGCGTAATGGGCGCCGCCCGAGGTCTGGCTGAATGCCAGCCCGGCCGGCAGCAGTTCGCGCATCGCCGCCACGATGGACGGGTGCAGTTCGGCCGCGCGGCCCGACACCGACACCGGGCGCGGTCCGAAGCGGGAAATCAGGGCCCGCGCCAGGCGCGCCAGTTCGGCGCCGGCATTGCGCAGGATGGCGGCGGCGGCCGGATCCTGGTCGGCCGTCGCCGCTACGGCCAGCGCCAGCTTGCCGACTGCGCCGCGTTCCTGGCCGTAGATGAACTGGCGGGAAAACGCCCAGTCGTCGCCGCCGACATAGTCGAACACGGCCTGCGCCATCTTCGAGCTGCGCCAGGCGCCGGGAGATTCGTCTTCGAGGCGCCAGATGTGGCGCAGCGCCTCCTTCGCGATCCAGAAGCCGCCGCCGCCGTCGTCCAGCACCACGCCGCGGCCGCCGGCGCGGTGGAAGGTGCCGTCAAGGTCGATGAAGGCGCCGATCGAACCGGTGCCGGCGTACACCAGGTAGCCTTCGCCGGGCGCGAAGCTGGCGCGGTAGGCGATTTCCATGTCGCTGCAGAAGTGGATGCCGCTTGCCTGCATGTGCAGCAGCTCGGCCAGCCAGCGCTGCAGCAGTTCGCCCTCGCCGCCGAAGCCGGTCAGCCCGGCCTGCACGCGCGCCGGCACGCCATGGGGCAGCACGCTGGCGGCCAGCTCGGCAAAGGTGGCGCGCACGGTCTCGCGGCCATGCGGACTGCCCATCTGCAGGGCCGACAGCCCGGCGACGGTGCCTTCGGCCACGATCTGGCCGCCCGGCGCAGCGAGCGCCCAGCGGGTCTGGGTGCCGCCGGCGTCGATGCCGAGGCCCAGCTCAGTGGCAGCGGAGGATGAGGCTTGAATCATGGTCGAAGCGAAGTGTACGCCGGTCGGGCCGGGGCGTGCGAATGAAAGGTGGCCGTATGCGCATGAGTAAAGGTTATGGAGAGCACGTCGGCCCGCGGCCCTAGAACCGTCGTGCCCGCGACTTTTGCTCCGTCGCTCCCGCGAAGGCGGGGGTCCAAGTTCTGCTTGAGTTATCGAAATTTATGCAAACTTGGGTCCCCGCCTTCGCGGGGACGACGTGCAACTGCTAACGATTAGGCCTTTTTCCAGGCCATCACCCGAGCGCTCTCATTCCCCAAGCGGTCAACCGCACTCACCACCACCAGATCCGCCGCCCCCAAAGTCGCATCGTCACCCACCAGCCACTCGTTCTGCCCGGCCGGCACCACCGCGAAGCGCCACTGGCCGCCATAGCGCGACCACAYGGCATACAGGCTGTCTCCCTTGCCTGGCGCCAGCTTCAGGCGCAGCGCACTGCCCTTGCGGGTGACGGCCACCGAGGGCGCTTCCGGCTTGTCCTTGCCCAGCCAGGGCGTGGCCGGCACCAGCGCCGGGGTGGCGTAGGAGACCGTGCGCAGCTGGTCGCTCAGGCCCTTGCGGTTCTCCATCAGCGCGACCATGCTGAAATGGACGTGGCCGCCGGCGCTCGGGCGCGAGCGCGTGATGGCGATCTGGTCGATGATCTCCTGGGGCTGGTAATCCTTGGCCGGCGGCGCGATGCCGACCCGGCTGGTGTACAGGCCCGGCCAGACGTGGCGGCCCTGGCTGTTCTGGCCCAGCCAGTAGTCGAGCAGCACGTCGTAGGCCTGGCCCGGCTGCTTGATCGACCAGTACAGCTGCGGCGTGAAATAGTCGAGCCAGCCGTTCTGCAGCCAGGTTTCGGCGTCCGCGTACAGCTTGTCGTACTGCGAGAAGCCGGTGACGCCGGGCGGGCGGCGGTCCGGGCGGCCCAGCCCGAAGGGGCTGATGCCGAAGCGGACCCAGCTCTTCTCCTTGTGGATGCCCTCGTACATGGCCTGGATCAGGTGGTTCACGTTCTGGCGGCGCCAGGATGCGCGGTCCAGCTTGCCCCCTAGGGCCAGGTAGCGCTGCCAGGACGGCTCGTCCGGGAAGTCGAGTTCCGCCTTCGCCGCCTTGCCGTTCAGCGCGGTTTCGTTGCCGACCGCGGCGTTGGGCGCCTCGATCGGGTAGGGATAGAAGTAATCGTCGATGTGGACGCCGTCGATGTCGTAGCGGCGCACCACGTCGAGCACGACGTCGAGGGTCTGCTTGACCGCCGATTCCTCGCCCGGGTCCATCCACTCGAACTTGCCGTAGGTTTTGACGGCGGCCGGATTGCTGCGGGTGATGTGGTTCGGCGCGGCCGGCGACCTGGCGATGTTGTGGCGTGCGCGATAGGGATTGAACCAGGCGTGCAGCTCGAGCCCGCGCGCATGCGCCTGCGTGACCCAGAACTTCAGCGGGTCGTACCACGGTTGCGGCGGCTTGCCCTGGGCCCCGGTCAGGTATTCCGACCACGGCTCGATCTGCGAAGGATAGATGGCGTCGGCCGAGGGACGCACCTGCAGGATGATGGCGTTCAGGTTCAACGTCTTGGCGCGGTCGAGGATCGCGATGGCCTCGGCCTGCTGCTGGGCGGCGTTCAGGTTCTGCTTGCTGGGCCAGTCGATGTTGGCGACGGTCGAGACCCAGGCGGCGCGGAATTCGCGCGGCGCCGGCGGCGGCATGTCGCCATCGCCTGCGCCGGCGGTGGCGATCTTGCCGGCGCCCGGGGTCGTGGTACAGGCCGAGAACAGGCCACTCATCGCCAGCGCGCCGGCGACTCCCGCAAGCGCGAACGCGCGTCGTTTCTGATCAGGTTGCACAGGTGCTCCACATATTTTTCAAACTTTGACGAACCATTTCTTGCGCCACATGCCCCAGGCCACCGCGAACATCAGCGCATTGAACAGCACCGCATGCAGCAGCGAGG
The DNA here is from genome assembly GCF_056397205.1 of Massilia sp. 05N420. NCBI lineage: Bacteria > Pseudomonadati > Pseudomonadota > Betaproteobacteria > Burkholderiales > Oxalobacteraceae > Massilia > Massilia sp. 05N420. The sequence continues at coordinate 119,670 of NZ_JBFTMX010000010.1, read as the reverse complement.
TGTTCAGGGGCCCGATGGGCAGCGCGGCGATCGGCGCATACAAGGTTTTCCCCAGCGAACGCAGGCTGCCGTCCGGCTGGGTAAATTTAATGAAACCGAACATCTTCGCCAGGAATCCCGACAGCGCGAAGATGAACAGCGCATTCATGCCATAGATGACGAAGGGTTTGGTCCAGCGCGCCGCGGCCTCGCGCACGGCAGTGTAAGGGTTTACGTCCAGCAGCCAGTAAAAGGCGGAAAACACGATCAGGGCCCAGCCCGTCATCAGGAAGCAATAGGACGGGGTCCACAAGCTCTTGTTAATTGGCATCAGAATGGAGTCCAAAATCGCGCCGATCCACAGGCACAACAGGCCGGCCAGCAGCATCCAGACGGTCTGCTCGGTGCGGTTCACGTTCGTTGCCAGCCAGCGCCCGGCCAGCACGCCGAACAGCTGGCTGCACAGCGCGGGCAGGGTCGACACCAGCCCTTCCGGATCCCAGGTCTTGCTTTGCACCCACAGGTGATTGCCCAGCAGCGAGCGGTCGATCCAGGCGCCGAAGTCCTGGCCAGGCTCCAGCACGCCGGCGCCGATGCCGGGCACGGGCACCAGCAGCATCAGCACGCTGTACAGGGTCAGCAGGCCGGCGATGATGGCCAGCTGCATGCGCCAGCCGCAATACACGACGATGGGCGCGGCCAGCAGGGTGCACAGCGCGATCCGCTGCAGCACGCCGGGGATGCGCACCTTCTCGACATTAAAGTAGGGCATGAAGTTCAGCAGGAAGCCGATCAGGAAGATCAGCGCGGCGCGCTTGGCCAGCTTCAGCAACAGGCGCGGACGATCGGCGCCGGCCGCGGCCAGGCGTCCCAGCGAGAGCGCCATCGCGACGCCGCCGATGAACAGGAAGAAGGGGAAGATGCAGTCGGTGAAAGTCCAGCCGTTCCACTTCGCGTGTTCGAGCTGGGAATACAGGTGGCTCCAGTCGCCCGGATTATTCACCAGCACCATCGCGGCGATGGTGAAGCCGCGGAAGGCGTCGAGCGAAGCCAGGCGGGACTTGGGGTCTTGCATCTTGTTGTTGTCTCCTTCTTGTTAGCGTGTGAACGTCGCCCCCGCGAAGGCGGGGGTCCAAGTTCTGCGTGCGTTACGACTGCGCTGGCAAACTTGGGTCCCCGCCTGCGCGGGGACGACGGCGCACTACGACTACTTCTTCCCGAACTCCGGATCAATCTTCACCAGCGCCGCCATGATGAAAGCCGGCACCGTCGCCAGGCAGGTCCAGGTGAAGAAGTGCTGGTAGCCGATCATCTCCTGCAGCTTCCCGCTCCACATCCCGGGCACCATCATCCCCAGTGCCATCAGGCCGGTGCAGATCGCGTAGTGCGCGGTTTTATACGGGCCCTCGCAGACCATGATCATGTACATCATCATGGCGGTGAAGCCGAAGCCGTAGCCGAACTGCTCGATTGCCAGGAAGCCCGAGATCACGCCGAAGTTCTGCGGCTGGAAGGTGGACAGATACACGAACACCAGGTCCGGCAGGTGCACCGCGAACACCATCAGCCACAGGCAGCGCTTCAGGCCCCAGCGCGAGATCAGCCAGCCGCCGAACAGGCCGCCGATGGTCAGGGCGACGATGCCGATGGTGCCGTAGGCGGTGCCGTACTGCGCGGTGGTGAGGCCGAGGCCGCCCTTCTCGACCGGGTCCTTCAGGAAGGGCGCGACGAGTTTCAGCAGCTGGGACTCGCCCAGGCGGAAAGTCAGGATGAAGCCGAGGATCAGCCAGATTTCGCGCTTGCCGAAGAAGCTGCCGAAGGTGGCCAGGAAGGCGCGCAGCGGATTGCTGCCCTCGCTCGCCTTGTGGTCGGCGTCGGGCCGCGGCAGCACCGCCTGGTGCCAGGCGAACAGCGCGAAGAACAGGCCGGCCAGCACGAAGAACACGATGGCCCAGGCCTGGTGCACGTCGCCCAGCGACACGGCGAGCGTGCCGGCCAGGATCACCAGCGGCCCCTGCCCCGCCAAGGTCGCCAATCTATAAAAGGTGGAGCGCACGCCGACGAAGGCGGCCTGCTGCGCCTGCGGCATGCCGAGCATGTAGAAGCCGTCGGCCGAGATGTCGTGGGTGGCCGAGGCGAAGGCCATGATCCACATGACGGCCAGGCTGACCACGAAGAAGGCGGGTAAGTGAAGCGTCGCGCCGACCGCGCCGAGGCCGGCGGCAAGCGCCAGCTGCAGCGCGACGGTCCAGCCGCGCTTGGTGCCGAACATGTCGACCAGCGGCGACCACAGGGGCTTGATCACCCAGGGCAGGTACAGCAGGCTCGTATAGAAAGCGATGTCGGTGTTGGAGATCCCCATGTCCTTGTACATGACGACCGACAGGCTGTTGGCGACGATGTAGGGGATCGCCTGGCCGAAGTACAGGGAGGGTACCCACAGCCACGGGTTCTTTGCTTGCGTTTTCTGCATAACTCTTTCGTGGTGGGGCGTACCGGCGGCGCAGGGCGCTTCCAGCACGCCCCGCTCGCTTAACTGGTCATTGAACTGGTCAGCCGGCCAACGCTTCGCGCACGCTGCCGTGCGCGCTGTCCAGCAGGGCGCGCGCCTGCTCGACCTCGATTTTCCTGGACAGGGCGACGATGGCGACCTTGACGTGGAAACCGCACTGCTCCAGCACCTGGCGCGCCGTTTCATCGTCGGCGCCGGTGGCGAAGGTGGTCAGGCGGATCGCCCGGCGCACCAGCTTGGCATTGGTAGCCTTCAAGTCTACCATCAGGTTGCCATAAACCTTGTTCAAACGCACCATCAGGGCGCTCGAGAAAGAGTTCAGAGCGATCTTTTGCGAGGTGCCGGCCTTCAGGCGGGTGCTGCCCGAGATGGCTTCCGGACCGGTGTCCAGGGTGACGCCGATTTCCGCCTCGCCGGCGACCGGGGCGTCCGGATTGTTGGCGAAGCCGACGGTCAGCGCGCCGGCGGCGCGCGCGGCGCGCAGGGCGCCCAGCACATAGGGCGTGGCGCCCGAGGCCGCGATCAGCAGCACCACGTCGTCCGGGCCCACGTTCACGCTGCGCAGGTCGGCCGCACCCTGTTCGAGATCGTCCTCGGCGCCTTCGACGGCGACGAACATGGCATCGGTACCGCCGGCCAGCAGCGCCACCGCGCGGCCGTGCGGCCAGGAGAAGGTCGGATACAGCTCGACGCTGTCGAGCACGCCCAGGCGGCCGGAGGTGCCGGCGCCGACGTAGATCAGGCGGCCGCCCGCTTCCATGCGCGGCAGCGCGGCCGTGACGGCGGCGGCGATGCGCGGCGCGGCGGCGCGGACCGCCTCGACGGCCTTGAACTGGTCATCGACCAGCACATTCACCAGCTCGGTGGTGGGGTATTGGTCCAGGGAAGCGTGTTGCGGGGCGGGGGTCTCGGTGTTCAGCATAATAAAACCAGTGTAATACCAATCCCAACAGCCTGCCATGAAAGGATCGGCCGTTATCATTCCGAAAAGTTATGTATAGCTGCGGCCTATTCATTGGCAGTGCGGCCGGCGACTCCGTATGCTGGCCATGACAAGAACAAGGAGACGAGATGAACCACGGCAGGCGCAATATGCTGGGCATGGCTTTATTGGGCATGATCGATCCGCTGCTGGCGGCCGCGCCGGCGTCGAGCGCTTCCGCGGCCGCCATGCCTGGCGCGCTGAAGGCCCGGCTCGACCGCGAGCTGGCGGCGATCGTGGCGAATCCCGCCTGCGAGCTGGCCAGCCTGTCGGTGCTGGCGATCCGCGACGGCCGCATCGCCTACGAGGCCCAGTTCGGCCGGCGCCTTATTGGCAACGTCAGTGGGTCGAATGGCCAGTCGGACAAGCCGGTCGATGCGCGCACCCTGTTCCGCATCGCCTCGATCTCGAAGATGATGACCACCCTCGGCCTGATGCGCCTGGTCGAGGACGGCAAGCTGGACCTGGACGCCGACGTCTCCGGCTACCTCGGCTTCAGCTTGCGCAATCCGCATTTCCCGGACCAGGCCATCGCCTTGCGTCACCTGCTCACCCACACCTCGTCCCTGCGCGACGAGGCCGGCTATTCCTGGGGCGTCGACACGGCGCTGAAGGACGTCCTCGTCCCCGGCAGCCGCCTGCATGGCGAAGGCAAGATGTGGGCAAGCAATGCCGGCCCGGGCGCCTATTTCACTTACTGCAACCTCGGCTGGGGCGTGATCGGCACCATCATGGAAAGGGTGACGGGCGAGCGCTTCGACCGCCTGATGCGGCGCCTGCTGGTCGAGCCCCTCGGCCTGCACGCCGGCTACAACCCGTCCGAGCTGCCGCCGGAAGACGTCGCCAACATCGCGACCCTGTACCGCAAGCGCACCGTCGACACCGAGGTCTGGGATGCCAACGGCCCCTGGATCGCCCAGGTGGACGACTACAGCAAAGCGCCGCCCTCGCCACCGCCCGGCATCGAACGCTACGTCATCGGCGCGAACGCCACGCCCTTCAGCCCGACCGGCGGCATGCGCATCTCGGCCCACGACATGGGCGTCGTGATGCGCATGCTGATGAATGGCGGCGTGCACGACGGTCGACGCATCCTGCGGCAGGCCACGCTGGACCGGATGTTCTCGCGCCAGTGGACCTACGATGGCAAAGGCGGCAACGGCGACAGCCTCGACGGCCTGTTCAATTGCTGGGGCCTGGGCAACGAGCAATTCCCTGACGATCCCGCCACCCATACCCGCCTGGTCGAAGGCGGCGGCTTCGCGGCGGCCGGCCACCTGGGCGACGCTTACGGGCTGATGTCGGTGTTCGCTGCCGACCTGAAGAACCGCAACGGCATGGTCGCGCTGGTGGGCGGCACCTCGACCGACCCGCTGGCCTACAAGGGCAGGTATTCGTCTCTGGCCCGTTTCCAGGAACAGATCCTCACGACGATGCATCGGCGCGCCATCCTGGTGCGCGCATGACCGGCGGTTATGCCTGCCTGCGCTACATTCATTAGCGAAAGCCAGGGCCAGCCCCTAAGCTTTCACGTCATCATCGAAGAAAAATAGTGTGCACGGATGCAAGAAATAATCGTGATCGGCGGAGGTGTTGTCGGCCTGACCTCGGCCTGGTGGCTGCTCGAGGCGGGCCACAAGGTCACGCTGCTCGAACGTGCACCACAAGTGGGCACCGGCACCAGTTTCAGCAATGGCGGCCAGCTGAGCTACCGTTACGTGTCGCCGCTGGCCGACGTCGGCGTGCCGCTGAAGGCGCTGCAGTGGATGTTCCAGGAATATGGTCCGCTGCGCTTCAAGCCCCAGTTCGACCTGCACCAGTGGACCTGGCTGGCCGCCTTCCTGGCCAACTGCCGCGCCGACGCCAACCGCAAGACCACGAACAAGCTGCTGGAGCTGGGCGAACTGTCGCGCCAGGCGATGGTCCAGCTCGAACCGGTGGTGCCGCCGGAATCCTTCCAGTGGCGCGAGTCCGGCAAGCTGGTGGTCTACCGGACCAGGAAAGCCTTTGAGGCCGCCGCCTCCAAACCGGATTCCTCCCCTACCCGCCAGGTCTGGAACTCGGCCGAATGCGTGGCCCACGAGCCGGCCCTGGCCGCCGCCGAGGACAAGCTGGAAGGCGGCATCTACAACAGCGGCGAAGCGGTGGCCGACTGCTACGCCTTTTGCGTGGCCCTGGCCGAACGCATCGCGGCGCATCCGCGCTTTACCGGCTTCGTGCATGGCGACGCCCTGCGTCTGCTGACGTCCGGCGACCGGATCACCGGCGTCGAGACCAGCAGCGGCCCGGTGAAAGGCGACGCCTACGTGCTGGCGGCCGGCATGCAGAGCCGCGCACTGGCCCGGACCGCCGGCATTTCGCTGCCGATCTATCCGCTCAAGGGCTACAGCCTGACGGCGCCGATCCGTCCCGGCGACGTGGCGCCGGAAATCAGCGTCACCGACTTCGAGCGCAAGGTGCTGTACGCGCGCATCGGCGGCAAGCTGCGGGTGGCAGCCATGGTCGACATGATGGGCGAAGACCTGAGCCTGGACGCCCGCCGCCTGGCCAGCCTGACGCGCCAGGTCCGCGAAACCATGCCCGATGCGGCCGACTACAACAGCGTCACCCCCTGGGCCGGCCTGCGCCCCGCCACCCCGAACAGCGCCCCGATCATCGGCCACTCGCCCTACAAGAACCTGTGGCTGAACATCGGCCACGGCCCCCTCGGCTTCACCTTCGCCTGCGGCACCGCCAGCCTACTGGCCGACCTCGTCCAAGACAAAACCCCACCCTTCACCCTCGAAGGCCTGACCCTGCGCTGAAATTCGGGGTCAGAGCACTTTTCGCCTTAAATTCGGGGTCAGAGCACTTTATGGGGCAATGACCCAGCTGCAGCTAAGCCCGGCATGGCTTCTGCCATAGGGGCGAATGCTCGGGCCAGGCCCGGAATTTGTAACCAATAGTCGAAAATAGCCGCGCTGGCGGTAAAAAACGGTAATGTGCTCTGACCCCGAATTTTTGCGGAAAACTGCTCTGACCCCGAATTTTTTTCGAGACGGTTGAATTTATTTTCGGCAAAAGATGTCCGAAGATGAGGCAACTGCAGTCAATATGCTGTCTTCTCGGAAATTCCGAACAGTCATCGCCTCTCACCTGAGCCCMTAAAATGGCGGATAATTGCCGCCATGCCTACCCCGCCAAAACCCGGCTGCCCCTGCGGCAGTACCTTGCCCATCCTGCGCTGCTGTGGCCCGTATATCGCCGGCGCCGAGCTGCCGCCGACCGCCGAAGCGCTGATGCGTTCGCGCTACACGGCCTATGTGATGCAGCAGGAAGACTATCTGCGCGCCACCTGGCACCCGAGTACCCGGCCGGAAGAGTCCATCGTCGACAAAAATGAAAAGATTCAATGGCTCGGACTTGAGATAAAATCTGCTTTACGTTTACGTCAACGTAAAGTAGATCTGCCGGAACAGTTGGACCAGGACACCGTCGAATTCGTCGCCCGCTTCAGGGTCAACGGCCGCGCCCAGCGGCTGCACGAGATCAGCAACTTCGTGCGCGAACCCGAAACGCCCGGCGGCGTGCCACGCTGGTTCTATGTAGACGGCAGCTTCCCCGAGCAAAAAGCTAAATAGAATACGCAGGAGACGCGATGCCTCAAATCGACAGCAAACTCAACCCGCGCGGCGAGGATTTCAAGACCAACGCCGCAGCCATGCAAGCCCTGGTCGACGACCTGCGCGCCAAGGTGGCCGCCGTTGCGAAGGGCGGCGGCGAAGCGGCCAGTGCCAAGCACGTCGCCCGCGGCAAGCTGCTGCCGCGCGACCGCGTGCAGATGCTGCTCGATCCCGGTACGCCCTTCCTCGAGTTTTCCCAGATGGCGGCCTACGAGATGTACCACAATGCGGCCCCGGCGGCCGGCATCATCACCGGCATCGGCAGGGTCAGCGGCCAGGAATGCGTGATCGTCTGTAACGACGCCACCGTCAAGGGCGGCACCTATTACCCGATGACGGTCAAGAAGCACCTGCGCGCCCAGGAGATCGCCGAGCAGAACAACCTGCCCTGCATCTACCTGGTCGATTCGGGCGGYGCCAACCTGCCGAACCAGGACGAGGTCTTCCCCGACCGCGACCACTTCGGCCGCATCTTCTATAACCAGGCCAACCTGTCCGCCAAGGGCATTCCGCAGATCGCGGTCGTGATGGGCTCCTGCACCGCCGGCGGCGCCTACGTGCCGGCGATGAGCGACGAGTCCATCATCGTCAAGGAACAGGGCACCATCTTCCTGGGCGGCCCGCCGCTGGTGAAGGCCGCGACCGGCGAGGTCGTGAGCGCCGAAGACCTGGGCGGCGGCGACGTCCACACCCGCCTCTCGGGCGTGGCCGACCACCTGGCCCAGAACGATACCCACGCGCTGTCGCTGGCCCGCACCATCGTCTCGAACCTCAACCGCAGCAAGCCGCAACAGGGCGCGCTGCGCGAATCCGTCGAACCGAAGTACGCACCGGAAGAGCTGTACGGCGTGATCCCGGTCGACACCCGCAAGCCCTTCGACGTGCGCGAAGTCATCGCCCGCATCGTCGACTCCAGCTGCTTCGACGAATTCAAGGCGAGATATGGCACCACGCTGGTGTGCGGCTTCGCCCATATCTTCGGCATGAAGGTCGGCATCATCGCGAATAACGGCATCCTGTTCTCGGAGTCGGCGCTGAAGGGCACCCACTTCATCGAGCTGTGCTGCCAGCGCAAGATCCCGCTGGTCTTCCTGCAAAATATCACCGGCTTCATGGTCGGCCGCAAGTACGAGAACGAGGGCATCGCCCGCAACGGCGCCAAGATGGTGACCGCGGTGGCGACGGCGTCCGTGCCGAAGTTCACGGTAATCATCGGCGGCTCCTTCGGCGCCGGCAACTACGGCATGTGCGGCCGCGSCTTCKCGCCGCGCTTCCTGTGGATGTGGCCGAACGCGCGCATCTCGGTGATGGGCGGCGACCAGGCCGCGTCCGTGCTGGCCACCGTCAAGCGCGACGGCATCGAAGCCAAGGGCGGCCAGTGGTCGCCGGACGAAGAAGCCGCGTTCAAGCAGCCGATCAAGGACCAGTACGAACACCAGGGCCACCCCTACTACGCCACCGCGCGTCTGTGGGACGACGGCGTCATCGATCCGGCCGACACGCGCATGGTCTTGGGGCTTGGTCTGTCGGCCGCGCTGAATGCGCCGATCGAAGACACGAAGTTCGGCGTATTCCGCATGTAAAACGGGGAGAGAACATGGATAACTACGATACCCTGATCATCGACGTCGCCAACAAGGTCGCCACCATCACCCTGAACCGTCCGGACGTGCGCAACGCCTTCAACGAAGTCGCGATCGCCGACCTGACCATGGCCTTCGACGAGATCAGCCAGGACGCCGACGTGCGCGCCATCGTGCTGGCCGCGAACGGTCCCTCCTTCTGCGCCGGCGCCGACCTGAACTGGATGAAGAAGATGGCCGGCTACTCCCACGAGGAGAACGAAGCCGACGCCCTGCGCCTGGCCGACATGCTGCGCACCATCTACTTCAGCCCGAAGCCGGTGGTGGCGAAAGTGCAGGGAGACTGCTACGCCGGCGGCATGGGCCTGGTGGCGGCCTGCGACATCGTCGTGGCGGCTGAAGGCGTGAACTTCTGCCTGTCGGAAGTGAAACTGGGCCTGATCCCGGCCACGATCTCGCCCTACGTCATCAAGGCGATGGGCGACCAGGCTTCGCGCCGCTACTTCCTCAGCGCCGAGCGTTTCGACGCTAGCTGCGCGAAGCGCCTCGGCCTGGCCCACGAGGTCGTCCCGGCCGAGGAGCTCGACACCACCGTGAACACCATCGTCAAGGCGCTGGTGAACAACAGCCCGAATGCCGTGCGCGAAGCGAAGAAGCTGGTGCGCGACGTGGCCGGGCTGCCGATCGACGATGTGCTGCTGGCCGATACCGCCGCCCGCATCGCGAATATCCGTGCTTCCGCCGAGGGACGCGAAGGGGTCGCGTCCTTCCTCGAGAAGCGCAAACCCGCTTGGCTGAGTTAGCCAATCAGTAAAGTAATAGGATTCATCTTGAACCGTCACACCTCGTCCGACTGGATCGCGCGCAGCCTGCGCAGCGTCTGGCACCCATGCACGCAGATGCAGCACCACGAAGAGGTGCCGCTGATCGCCGTCAGCCACGCCAAGGGGCCGTGGCTCTACGACCATGAAGGCCGGCGCTACATGGACGGCATCAGCTCGTGGTGGGTCAACCTGTTCGGCCACGCCAACCCGCGCATCAACGCCGCCCTGAAGGACCAGCTGGACACGCTCGAACACGCGATGCTGGCCGGCTTTACCCACGAGCCGGTGGTCGAGCTGTCGGAGCAGCTGGCGGCGTTAACCGGCCACGCGCTGGGCCATGCCTTCTATGCGTCAGATGGCGCATCAAGCGTAGAGATCGCGCTCAAGATGAGCTTCCATTACTGGCGCAACGCTGGCTACCCGAACAAGCAGGAATTCGTCTGCCTGCAAGGCTCCTATCACGGCGAGACCATCGGCGCCCTGGCCGTCACCGACGTCGCCCTGTTCAAGGACGCCTATGGCCCGTTGCTGCGCGCTTCCCGCACCGTGGCCTCGCCCGATGCCCGCAAGGCCGTCGACGGCGAGTCGGCCCAGGACGTGGCGCGCCGCGCGATCAAGGACGTGGAAACCCTGTTCGCCGAAGAGGGCGACAAGATCGCCGCCATTATCGTCGAGCCGCTGGTGCAGTGCGCGACCGGCATGGCGATGYACGATCCGCTCTACCTGCAGCGTCTGCGCGAGCTGTGCGACAAGTACCACGTGCACCTGATCGCCGACGAGATCGCGGTCGGCTGCGGCCGCACCGGCACCTTCTTCGCCTGCGAACAGGCCGCCATCTGGCCGGACTTCCTCTGCCTGTCGAAGGGGATCAGCGGCGGCTACCTGCCGCTGTCGCTGGTGCTCAGCACCGACAAGGTCTACGAGGCTTTCTACAGCGAAGACATCACGCGCGGCTTCCTGCACTCGCACTCGTATACCGGCAACGCCCTGGCCTGCCGCGCCGCACTGGCGACCCTGCAGATCTTCCAGGAAGACGATGTATTGAACAGGAACCGCGAGACCGCGACCCGCCTGATGCTGGAATTGGCCCCGCTGCTGGAACACGAGCGCGTCACCAGCTTCCGCCAGCGCGGCATGATCCTGGCGTTCGACGCCGTCGAGCCGGATGCGAAACGCGCCTCGACCTTCGCGCGCCGCTTCTTCACCAGCGCGGTCGAGAACGAACTGCTGCTGCGCCCGATCGGCCGCACGGTCTACCTGATGCCGCCCTATGTATTGGACGAAGAAGAGATCGTCGGACTGGCGGCGCGCACGCGCAAGGTCTTCGAGAAGGTGATTGCCGAAGCATGATGAACAATGCGAATCATGCGGTGGATCTGAATCTGATCGCCGGCGTCGAGCGCCAGCTGGACACCCTGGCCGCCCAAAGCCTGACGCGCCGCCGCCGCACCGCCGACTCTCCCTGCGCGCCGCGCCAGGTGGTCGACGGCCGGTCCATGCTGGCCTTCTGCAGCAACGATTACCTGGGCCTGGCCGCGCATCCGCGCGTGATCGCCGCCCTGCACGAAGGCGCGGACCTGTACGGCGCCGGCAGCGGCGCCGCCCATCTGGTTTCCGGCCACAGCCGCGCCCACGCGCAGCTGGAAGAGCGGCTGGCCGCGATGCAGGCGCCGCACCTGGCCGATGCGCGCGCGCTGTACTTCTGCACCGGCTACATGGCCAACCTGGCGGCGCTGACCGCGCTGGGCAGCAGCCCGGATGCGATGATCTTTTCGGAGGCGCTGAACCACGCCTCGCTGATCGACGGCGCACGCCTGGCCAAAGCCGGCGTCACGGTCTATCCGCATGGCGACGTGGCCGCGCTGGAAACGAAGCTTTTGGAAAGCGGGGCCGGCACGAAAATCGTCGTCACCGACAGCGTGTTCAGCATGGACGGCGACCTGGCACCGCTGCCGGCCCTGCTGGCCCTGTGCGAACGCCATGGCGCCTGGCTGGTGGTCGACGATGCCCACGGCTTCGGCGTGCTGGGCGCGAACGGCCGCGGCGCGCTCGAACATTTCGCGCTGCGTTCGCCCAACCTGGTGTATGTCGGCACCCTCGGCAAGGCGGCCGGCGTCGGCGGCGCTTTCATCGCCGCGCATGCCTCCGTCATCGAACTGATGATCCAGCGCGCCCGCCCCTACATCTACACGACGGCGAGCCCGCCGGCGCTGGCGCATGCGCTGCTGGCCAGCCTGGACGTCATCGAAGGCGCGGAAGGCATGGAACGTCGCGCGCACCTGAACCGGTTGATCGCCCTGCTCGACGATGAGCTGAAGCTGAAGCGCTGGCAGCGGCTGCCGTCGCGCACCGCCATCCAGCCCATCGTCATCGGGGCCAACGACGAAGCGCTGCGGGCGGCCAGCCGCCTGCACGAGCAGGGCCTGTGGGTGCCGGCGATCCGCCCGCCCACCGTGGCGCCGGGCACCGCCCGCCTGCGCGTGACCCTGTCCGCCGCGCATACGCAAGACGAGGTGGCGCAGCTCGCCGCCGCCCTGAATCACCTGGAAACCCAGCAGCTGGAAAGGACCGCAGCATGACTCTCAACGATCCCGAACAACCGGGCGGCACGCCGGCCCATTCGGAAGTCGGCTTTGCCGAGCCGGCGAAGGCCGCCGCGCCCGTCGTCACCACCGTGCCGGCCCCGCTGGCCGCGGAAGGCGTGCCGACGCGCTTCGCCTGCTTCGTCACCGGCACCGATACCGAAATCGGCAAGACGCTGATCAGCGCCGCGATCCTGCACAAGCTGGTACAGCATGGCCAGCGCGCCTGCGGCATGAAGCCGATCGCGGCCGGCGCCGAAGAGCGCGACGGCGAGCTCCATAACGAAGACGCCGCCATGCTGCGCGCCGCCGGCAATGTGAACCTGCCGCAGCACATCACCACGCCCTTCATGCTGCGCGAGCCCTGCGCCCCGCACATCGCGGCCGAGCTGGAAGGCGTGCGCATCGAGCCGGTGGCGATCATGACCGCCTTTGCGGAGATCCTGGGAGCGTCCGACGCCACCGTGGTCGAGGGCGTGGGCGGCTTCTGCGTGCCCTTCTCCGACGATTTCGACAGCGCCGACCTGGCGGTGCAGCTCGGCCTGCCGGTGATCCTGGTGGTCGGCATGCGCCTGGGCTGCATCAACCACGCCCTGCTCACCGCCGAAGCGATCATCTCGCGCGGCCTGGTGCTGGCCGGCTGGGTCGCCAACCAGGTCGATCCAAGCATGCGCTTCGTCGACGAGAACGTGGCCGCCCTGGAGCAGCGCATGCCCGCGCCCCTGCTGGGACGCGTGCCGCGCCTGGAACAAGTCTCGGCCGCCGATGCGGCGGTCTATATCGAGCTCGCGGGCGTGCCGGGATGGCCGCTCATGCGCTCCTGAAACACCAAAACAAGGATTCAAAAAATGACCCAAGTCGTTACCCTCCACCCGCCCGTCACCCCGGCCTCGCTGCCGAAGGACGCCACCTGGCCGCTGGCCGAGGTGCTGGCCCTGTTCGAACTGCCGCTGCCGGAGCTGATGTTCCGCGCCCAGCAGGCCCACCGCGTCAACTTCCCCGACGGCGACGTCGAACTGGCGACCCTCCTCTCCATCAAGACCGGCGGCTGCGAGGAAGACTGCGGTTACTGCCCGCAGGCCGCGCGCTACGATACCGGCGTCGAAGCGAAGAAAATCCTCGACCTGGACACCGTGCTGGCCGCAGCAAGCGAAGCCAAGTCCAAGGGCGCGACCCGCTTCTGCATGGGCGCCGCCTGGCGCAGCCCGAAGGAGCGCGACATGGAAAAGGTCGAAGCCATGGTGCGCGGCGTGAAGGCGCTCGGCATGGAAACCTGCGCCACGCTGGGCATGCTCGAGGAAGGCCAGGCCGAACAGCTGAAGCAGGCCGGCCTGGACTACTACAACCACAACATCGACACCTCGCCGGACTTTTATGGCGACGTGATCTCGACCCGCGAATACAACGACCGCCTGGATACCCTGGGCCGCGTGCGTAACGCCGGCCTGAAGATCTGCTGCGGCGGCATCGTCGGCATGGGCGAGACGCGTTCGCAGCGCGCCGGCCTGATCGCCCAGCTGGCCAACATGAATCCGTATCCGGAATCGGTGCCGATCAACCACCTGGTGCAGGTCGAAGGCACGCCGCTGCACGGCCTGCCGCCGCTGGACCCGATCGAGTTCGTGCGCACCATCGCCGTCGCCCGCATCACGATGCCGAAGGCGCGCGTGCGTTTATCCGCTGGCCGGCGCGAGCTGGGCGAGGCGGTGCAGGCAATGTGCTTCATGGCCGGCGCCAACTCCATCTTCTACGGCGACAAGCTGCTGACCACCGATAACCCGGAAGCCGACGATGACCGTGCGCTGCTGGAAAAGCTGGGTTTGAAAACCCGCTCGGCGACCTTGGAGTCGGTGCAGAAGGAAAGTTGCGGTTGCTGAGGCCACGTACCTGAAAACGTCAATCCCGCGAAGGCGGGAATCCAAGTTTTTGGACTGAGCCACGAACTTGGGTCCCCGCTTGTGCGGGGACGACGGATCGAACGCTAACACTTAAAAAATAGACGAGACACCACATGTTCACCAAGATCCTCATCGCCAACCGTGGCGAAATCGCCTGCCGCGTCGCCGCCACCGCGCGCCGCATGGGCATCCGTACCGTTGCCGTCTACTCCGAAGCCGACGCCGGCGCGAAGCATGTCGCGGTCTGCGATGAGGCGGTCTTGATCGGCCCGGCCGCGGCCAAGGACAGCTATCTGCGTGGCGACAAGATCCTCGAAGTCGCCAAAGCCACCGGCGCCCAGGCCATCCATCCGGGCTACGGTTTTCTGTCGGAGAACGCGGAATTCGCCGAAGCCGTCGAGGCGGCCGGCCTGGTCTTCATCGGCCCGCCGGGTTCCTCGATGCGCGCGATGGGATCGAAGTCGGCGGCGAAGCAGCTGATGGAAGGCGCGAACGTGCCGCTGGTGCCGGGCTACCACGGCGATGCCCAGGATCCTGAGCTGCTGCAGAGCGAGGCCAACCGCATCGGCTATCCGGTGCTGCTGAAGGCCAGCGCCGGCGGCGGCGGCAAGGGCATGCGTGTGGTGGAGCGCTCGGAAGATTTCCAGGCCGCGCTGGCGTCCTGCAAGCGCGAGGCGATTTCCTCCTTCGGCGACGACAAGGTGCTGGTCGAGAAGTACCTGACCCGCCCGCGCCACATCGAGATCCAGGTCTTCGCCGACAAGCTGGGCAACTGCGTCTACCTGCACGAGCGCGACTGCTCGGTGCAGCGCCGCCACCAGAAGGTGCTGGAGGAAGCGCCGGCGCCCGGCATGACCGGGGGGCGCCGCGCCTCGATGGGCGAAGCGGCCGTCGCCGCCGCGCGCGCGGTCGGCTATGTCGGTGCCGGCACCGTCGAGTTCATCGCCAACCAGGACGGTTCCTTCTACTTCATGGAGATGAATACCCGCCTGCAGGTCGAGCACCCGGTGACGGAGATGATCACCGGGACCGACCTGGTCGAATGGCAGCTGCGCGTGGCGGCCGGCCAGCCGCTGCCGAAGCAGCAGCATGAAATCTCCATCAATGGGCATTCCATCGAAGCGCGCGTGTATGCGGAGAATCCGGAGAAGGGCTTCCTGCCTTCGATCGGTACCTTGCGTTTCATGGACGTGCCTTCGCATGTGGCTTTCGAGCTGGGCGGCACTGCAGACGCACCGGCCGGCGTGCGCATCGATTCGGGTGTACGCGAAGGCGATGCGATCTCGCCGTTCTACGACCCGATGATCGCCAAGCTGATCGTCTGGGGCGCGGACCGTACCCAGGCGCTGTCGCGCATGGCGCAGGCGCTGTCCGAGTTCCACATCGTCGGCCTGGCCACGAATATCGCCTTCCTGAAGCGCCTGGTGGAAGGCCAGGCCTTTTCCAGCGCCGACCTGGACACCGGCCTGATCGAGCGGAACAACGCCTCGCTGTTCCCGGCCGCCGGCCCGGCGCCGAAGGGTGCGCTGGCCCTGGCGGCAGTCGCGCTGGCGGATGCCGAGCAGGCCTTGTCGGTGTCCGGCAATCCGGCCGATCCCTGGACCAGCACCCATGGCTGGCGCATGAACGGCACCTATCGCCGCGCATTGTCCTTCAGCGACGAATACACCGCCACGCTCGACGCCAAGGCCTATGCAGCGGTCCTGGCCTATCACCCGCACGGCTGGGTGCTGGAACTTGACGGCGCCGCCCACCCGTTGGCGCTGGTCTCGAAACGCGGCGGCGAAGGAGATGGCAAAATCGCGATCCGCCTCGACGGCAGCGCCCTGCACGGCACCGTGCGCCGCGACGGCGAACTGCTGCACGTGTTCACCGGCGGCCAGCATGTCACCCTGCACTACGCCGATCCGATGGCGCATGCCGGCGAAGTCGAAGCCGCCGGGGGTCGCCTGACCGCGCCGATGCCGGGCAAGGTGGTCGCCGTGATCGCGAAAAACGGCCAGACTGTCAAGAAGGGCGAGCCGCTGGTGATCATGGAAGCGATGAAAATGGAGCACACGATTGCGGCGCCGAGCGACGGCCTGGTCGAAGAGATCCTGTACCAGGTCGGCGACCAGGTGGCCGACGGCGCGCCCCTGCTGGCCTTCAAGGCCGCCGCCTGAGGAGGCCGAATGCGGATTCTCCTCTACCGCGGCGACGGCGTGATCGAGCCGTGGGCGCGCGATTTCGCGCAGGCGCTGCCGCAGGCCGAAGCGGTCGCATGGCAAGAGGGGCACGCCCTCGAACCCTGCGACTACGCTGTCCTGTGGGCGCCCACGCCCGCCCTGCTCGACCAGCTGTCGCGCGTCAAAGCGATCTTCCTGATGGGCGCGGGCGTGGACGCGATCCTGAAATTCGGCGATGCCCTGCCCGACGTCCCGGTGATCCGTCTGGGCGACGCCGGCATGGGCGGGCAGATGGCGGAGTACGTGGCGTATGCCGTGCTGCGCTACTTCCGCCGCTTCGACGAATACGAGCAGCAGGCGCGCCAGGGCATCTGGAATCCGCTCGGCGCGCGCAGGAAGGAAGAATTCACGGTCGGCGTACTGGGGCTGGGCAAGCTCGGCGTGCCGGTCGTGCAGGCGCTGCGCCAGCTCGGCTTTCCAGTGCGCGGCTGGAGCCGCACGCCCAGGGACATCCCGGGCGTCGAATGCCATGCCGGCATGGACTCGCTCGACGCGTTTCTGGGCGGTTCGCAGGTGCTGGTCTGCATGCTGCCGCTGACGCCGGAAACGACCAACCTGCTGGACCGCGCGCGGCTGTCGAAGCTGCCCGAGGGCGCGTATCTCGTCAACGTCGCGCGCGGCGCCCAGGTCGCCGAGCCTGACCTGCTGGGCCTGATCCGCTCGGGCCACATCGCGGGCGCCACGCTGGACGTTTTCCGCAACGAGCCGCTGCCGGCGCCGCATCCCTTCTGGAGCGAGCCGCSCATCACCATCACGCCGCACATCTCGGCGCTCACGATCCGCGAGGAAGCCGTGCGCCAGATCGCGCAAAAGATCACCATGCTCGAACAGGGCGAACATGTGGCCGACGTGGTCGACCGCCAACGAGGATACTGAAAATGAACCTGCCAAAACACGTCAAGATCGTCGAAGTCGGCCCGCGCGACGGCCTGCAGAACGAAAAAGAGAATGTCTCTGCCGCCGTCAAGATCGAGCTGGTCGACCGCCTGTCGCGCGCCGGCTTCGCCAACATCGAAGCGGCGTCCTTCGTCTCGCCGAAATGGGTGCCGCAGATGGCCACCAGCCTTGAGGTCATGGCCGGCATCAGCCGCCGTCCGGGCATCATCTATTCGGCCTTGAGCCCGAACATGCAGGGCTTCGAGGCGGCGCTGGCAGCGAAGGCCGATGAAGTCGTGATCTTCGGCTCGGCCTCGGAGGCCTTCTCGCAAAAGAACATCAACTGCTCGATCGCGGAATCGATCGCGCGCTTCGAAAGCGTTGCCAAAGCCGCCAAGGAGCACGGCCTGCGCCTGCGCGGCAGCATCAGCTGCTCCTTCGGCTGCCCCTACCAGGGCGAGGTGCCGCTGGATGCCGTGGCCGACGTGGTGGCGCGCATGCGCGACCTGGGCTGCGACGAGATCGACATCGCGGACACGATCGGCGTCTCTACCCCGCGCAAGACCCAGGCGGTGATGGAGACCGCGGCGCGCGCCTTCAAACTCGAGGGTATCTCCGGCCACTTCCACGACACCTACGGTCAGGCATTGGCGAACATTTACGCCAGCCTGGAAGTGGGCGTGGCGATCTTCCACTCCTCGGTGTCGGGCCTGGGCGGTTGCCCGTACGCGAAGGGCGCGACCGGCAACGTCGCCACCGAGGACGTGGTCTACATGATGAACGGCCTGGGCATCGAGACCGGCATCGATCTCGACCAGGTGGTGGACGCGGGCCACTTCATTTCGCAGCAGCTGGGGCGCAAGGGAGTGAGCCGGGCGGGGAATGCGCTGCTGGCGAAACGGGCTGGCTGATTTGTCATGCGATCGTGGGCACGCCGTGCCCACGTCCTCGCCACGCGGAAATGAAAAAAGGCCGACGATCACTCGTCGGCCTTTTCGGTATACTTGGTCGGAGTACAAGGATTCGAACCTTGGACCCTCTGGTCCCAAACCAGATGCGCTACCGGGCTGCGCTACACTCCGAAGACAACGATCATACCCTTCCGCAGAGGTCGCGGTCAAGGAAAGCACCCGAGAATACGCGCGAATGTGTGCGGATGAGGCTTTCCGGCACAGGAATCGATGGGAGCCGCACGTGAATGCCGTAATCGACCGTTTCCCGGGACCGGGCTTTGACGCCCTTCCCGACCGCAAGCAATTGCAGCGCGTGGCGGCGGGCATCGCCATCTCGCTGGCCGCGCATGCGCTGCTGTTATCGATCTATCGCCAGCCGCGGCCGGCCGCCCTGCCCGCGCCCGCCGGCGAGCCTCTCACCGTGCGCCTGCGGGCGGAGCCGCAACGACCGCCGGTTGCGGAGCCGGCCGAGCCGCCGGTACAGCCGCAAGTACAAACGAAGCCGGTGCCGCGCGCACGCCCGCCCCGCCGCATCATCGCCGTGCCGCCGCAGCCGGAAGCCGCCAAGGACAAACCCTTCGCCGTCGAGGCGCCGCCCACGCCACCGGTGCCCGCGGACGCAGCGCCGGTACCGCACTTCAACCTGGACGCCGCCCGCAGCGTGGCGCGCAAGGTGGCGAACGAGCCGGATCCGGCCAAGGTGGGAACAGCGCTGGAAAGACTGCCGCCGCCGCCATTGCAGACCGAGAGCAAGTTGGAGCGCGCCATCAAGGGCGCCAAGCGGCCGGATTGCAAGGATGGGGTGCCGGGTGGATTGCTGGCGCCGATTTTCCTGGCGATGGATAAAAAGGATAGTGGGTGTAAGTGGTAGCCGTCGCCCCCGCACTTCTAGCCGTCGCCCTTGATCTGCAAAGCCCGCTCATACAGCGCATTTTTCTTCCGCCCCGTAATCTGCGCCGTCAGATTCGCCGCCTGCTTCACCGAGCACTCCGTCAGCAGGATCTGCAGGATGCGCTCCGCCTCCGCATCGCCGGCATCATCGGCCGGTGCCGCGCCTTCGACCAGCACCACGAATTCGCCGCGCTCGCGGTTTTGGTCGGCCTTGACCCAGGCCAGCGCCTCGCCGAGCGGGCAGCGGTGGATTTCTTCGAACATCTTGGTCAGCTCGCGCGCGAACACGACCTGGCGGGTCGGCTCGAACACGGCGGCCAGGGCTTCGACGCAGTCGGTGATGCGATGCGGTGCCTCATAGATCACGAGGGTCGAGGTTTCGCTTTTGAGCTGGGCCAGTTCGGTTTCGCGCTGCCGGGCCTTCGCCGGAAGGAATCCGACAAAATGGAAGCGGTCGTTCACCAGGCCGCTGGCCGACAGCGCCGTGACCACCGCCGAAGCGCCGGGTACCGGCACCACGTTCAAGCCTTCTGCACGGACCGCGTCGACGATGCGGGCGCCGGGGTCGGAGACGGCCGGCGTGCCGGCGTCCGACACCAGGGCCACGCGCTCGCCCGCGCGCAGGCGCTGGATCAGCTTTTCGGCCACCTCGCGCTCGTTGTGCTGGTGGGCGGCCACCATCTGCTTGTTCAGGCCGAAGCGGGTCAGCAGGGCGCCGGTCTTGCGCGTGTCCTCGCAGGCGACGACGTCGGCGATCAGCAGCAGATGCAGGGCGCGCAGGGTGATGTCGGTGACGTTGCCGATCGGTGTGGCCACCACGTAGAGCGTTGCGGTAGGATACGACTGCTGGGCCGCTTCGCCCAGTACGGGCAATTGGGCGATCTGGCTGGACTGAATGGCGGTCATGTGGGGATCGGATGCTGATTAAAAAACTGAAAGCGCTGGGCGCGGGCCTGGCGACGGGACTGACGGTTGCGCTGCTGACCGGCTGCACCACGGTGAGCCTCGACGAGCCGCAGCGATTGTGCGCGCCCGGGGGCGCAAACACAAGTCCCAGGAGCGGCGACTACGCCTGCCCGGAGTATGCGCCGCTACCGGCGCCGGCCTATGTGCCGCCGCCGCGCGAGCTGGAATCGGCGCCGGTGCAGACCGCGCCGATCCAGCTGCCGGGCCATGAGTCCCGCCCTCCCCCTCCCGCCGCCGCCAGGGGTGCCGGTCCGGTCCGCGTCGCCCTGCTGCTGCCGATGAATTCCCCGAGCCTGGGCGCCGCCGCCGATGCCGTGCGCGCCGGCTTCATGGCCAGCGCCGAGCGTGACGGCGCCGGCATCGCGGTCGACCTGGTCGCCACCGGCGACAGCGCCGACGATGCCCTGGCCGCCTATTCCCGCGCCGCCGCCTCGCACGACGTCATCGTCGGCCCGCTGGCCCGCCCTGCCGTCAGCGCGCTGGCCAGCGGCGGCGCGGTGAGCCTGCCGACCGTCGCCCTGAATCATCCGGAAGTGCGTGGCTCCTTGCCGCGCGGCATGGTCGTGGCCGGCCTCTCGCTCGAGGACGAGGCGCGTCAGGCCGCCGACTGGGCGGCGCGCGAGCATCCGCAGGGACGGGTGCTGATCCTCACCGGCAATGCTGCCTGGGCCCAGCGCGCGGCCGGCGCCTTCGAGGCGCGTTGGAGCGAACTCGGCCATACGGGCCAGCGCTACAAGCTGCCGTCTGCCGACGGCCGCGTCGACCCGCTCGCCATCTCCGAACTCAAGACGCGCCTGGAAATCGATCCGCCAGAATTGCTGTTCGCCGCGCTCGACGCGGTCGAGCTGCGCCAGGTGCGGGCCCGGACCGGCACCGCGATTCCCCTGTACACCGGCGGCGCCGGCAATCCGGGCCGCGCGCCCGGCACCGCGTATTCCGAGCTGAACGGCCTGCGCGTGGTCGACCTGCCCTGGCTGATCCTGCCGGACAACCCGGCGGTGATGGTGTATCCGCGACCCATCGATTCGGAGCAGTCGCTGACCATGAGCCGCCTGTACGCGCTCGGCATCGATGCCTTCCTGGTCGCCCGCGAGCTGGGCCTGCGTCCGGGCTCGCCCTTCATCATCGACGGCGTCACCGGCCACCTGGAGGTCGATGCCGACAGCCAGCGCCTGCGGCGGCGCGAAGCCATGGCGGTCTACCGCGACGGCAACTTCGAACCCGCGGACGCGGGGCCTTGAAATGTGGCCGGCCCGCCTGTCGCAGAAGCAGGAACAGGGTCGGCAAGGAGAAGAATCGGCCCTGGCGTATCTTCAACGCCACGGTTTGGTCCTGATCGAAGCGAACTTCCGGTGTAAGTTGGGCGAGATCGATCTCGTCATGCGCGAGGGCGACACCCTCGTCTTCGTCGAGGTGCGCCAGCGCGCCGACCGTTCGCGCGGCGGGGCCGCCGCCAGCATCACCCCAGCGAAAATCCGCCGCATCCTGCGCGCCGCCCAGCTCTATCTGCAACGCTTCAGGCGCATGCCGCCCTGCCGCATCGACGTCGTCGCCATCGATGGCGGCAGGCTGGAATGGTTACGGAACGCCATCGAAGCCGCCTGAAATGTAAGCATTTCTTACGCCACTTGTGCGGTAGGCGTTGCCACTGCACTATAATCTTCGTCCATGAATACTCAACGCATCCTCGCTCATTTCCAGGAAAGCGCCGAACTCAAGCTGAAGTCGGGCCAGCTTCTCGCACAACCCATTTCGCAGGCCATCGAACTGATGTTCAATGCCCTGTCCAACGGCAACAAGATCCTGGCATGCGGCAACGGCGGTTCGGCCGGCGACGCCCAGCACTTTGCTGCCGAACTGGTCGGCCGCTTCGAGCGCGAGCGTTTCCCGCTGCCCGCGATCTCGCTGAGCACCGACACTTCGATCATCACGGCGGTCGGCAACGACTACAGCTTCAACGAGATCTTCAGCAAGCAGGTGCAGGCCCTGGGCCAGGCCGGCGACATCCTGCTGGCGATCTCGACGTCTGGCAATTCCGGCAACGTGCTGGCGGCCGTCGAAGCGGCGCTCGAGCGCGAGATGCGCGTCGTCGCCCTGACCGGCAAGGACGGCGGCAAGCTGGGCAAGCTGCTGACCGATGCCGACGTGCATATCAACGTGCAGCACGCACGCACCGCGCGCATCCAGGAAGTGCATCTGGTCGCGATCCACAGTATCTGCGACGGTATCGACGTCGCCCTGTTCGGAGAAGAAGATGCAAGTTAAGAAAGCCGTCCTTACCGCTGCCGTGCTCGCTTCCCTGATGGCTTCGCTGCAAGGCTGCGTGGCCGTGGTGGCCGGCGGCGTGGTCACCGGCGCGTTGGCGACCACCGACCGCCGCACGCTAGGCGCGCAGACCGAGGACAAGGCGATCGCCGTGAAGGCCGAAACCCGCATGCCGCAGATCGTCGGCGATGCCGGCCACGTCAACATCAACAGCTACAACCGCAAGGTGCTGCTGACCGGCGAGGTGCGCGACGAGGAAATGAAGCGCGCCGTCGAGAACGAAGTGCGCGGCATCACCAACGTCGACAACGTGATCAACGAGCTGGTCGTCGCCGGCCCGTCGAGCTACACCTCGCGTTCGAACGATGCCCTAATCACCAGCAAGGTCAAGCTCAGCCTGGCCGACAAGCAGACGGTGTCCGCCAACTCCTTCAAGGTTGTCACCGAACGCGGCAATGTCTACCTGATGGGCCTGGTGACCCAGCGCGAAGGCAATATCGCGGCCCAGGTGGCGCAAGGCGTGTCCGGTGTGATCCGCGTGGTCAAGATCTTCGAATACATCAGCGAAGAAGATCTGCGCGCGATGCAGCCGCAGCAGCCGCCGCAGGCGCAGTAATCCACGGGAAACTGGCGGCGGGTCTATAATGACTTGTCGCCCGTTCACGGATGAGATGAAGCCATGACCGCAACCAGTTCCAACCGCTCCTGGATCAAGCCGGCCGCCATCGGCGCCGCCGTGCTCGCGATCGCCGGCATCGGCTTTGCCGCTTTCAACCAGCAGCCGACTGCGCCCAACGTCACCTTCATCAGCATCGACGGCCAGAAGATCAGCTCGCAAGACTTGCGCGGCAAGGTCGTGATGGTCAATTTCTGGGCAACTTCCTGCGCCACCTGCGTGAAGGAAATGCCGCAGATGGTCGACACCTATAACAAGTTCCGCAAGCAGGGCCTGGAATTCGTCGCCGTCGCCATGAGCTACGATCCACCGAACTATGTCCTGAACTATGCGGAAACACGCAAGCTGCCGTTCAAGGTCGCCCTCGATTCCGGCGGCGACCTGGCCAAGCAATTCGGCGACGTGGCAATGACGCCGACCACCTTCGTCATCGGCAAGGATGGCAAGATCCTCAAACGTTACCTGGGCGAGCCGGACTTCGCGTCGTTGCACGCGCTGCTGCAGAAATCGCTGACCGCAAGCTGAAGCACATCCGCGCACCCCTGACCTCCCGCAAACCGTACCTGTTTGCTTGCCCCAAGCTTGACGCGTTCGCTGGCAAAGGAAAACTCATGCGCAAGCCGTTCACGTCCGCCCTCCTGTTCCCACTGCTGCTGGGAGGCTGCGCGAGCGTCGACACCGAACTGCGCGATACCGTCATCCTGCGTTACCAGCACGTCGCCAACGTGCACCGGATCGGCTTCCGCAACCCGATCGCACTGAGGCGCAACGAAGCCATCCATTTCGTGCAGCCGCTGGAATCGCAGGGCTTCTGGGCCGTGTTCGTGCTGTGCAGCGTGGACGTCAACGGCGCCGTACCCGCCTTCTATTACGACATCGACCGCTTCCGCGTCCAGTACGACGGCCGCCGCTTCGGCCCCTTGCGTCCCTACACCCTGCGGCTGGACGATAGCATCGACCTGAACACGCGCACCGACACCGCCGCCATCGCCGACGCCATCGCGGCCGAAATCCACGAAGGCCCGCCCAGCCAGGTATTTCATCATGGCGCCTACCCGAACCTCGACTACCGCTTCGCCATCTACGTCCCTCACGGCCTGGCCGATTACGCGGGCGAGGAATTGCCGCTGCGCTATGTCGGCGGCCACACTATCGTAAAAGGCAATGGCATCCCGCCTTCCGATATCCGGCTAGCGGGCGCGAACGGCACCGGCATCACGGCGCGCTGCCGGCCTTGATCGCGCTATGCTGTCGGCAAGGACAGCAGGAGGAAGCATGAGCGCAGCGAATATGACGATGACGGTCGAGCAAGCCTACCGGGCCATGCTGGCCTTCCTCGAACGCGAGGTCGAGCTGACCGAATCCAGCGACCTGGCCGACCTGGTCAGCGAATACAAGCTCGATGCGGATGGCCAGACCCGGGATCCGGCACTGTGGGAGGAATGGCTGGCGGCGGTCGAGCAGGTCTTGCCGCAAGGGAAACCGGCCTGAGGGAGGACCGGCATTGCTCCCTCCTCTCGAACTGATTGCGCGTCTCGGCCTGGCGGCCCTGCTCGGCGGGGCGATCGGCTTCGAACGCGAGCGCCTGTCGTGGGCGGCCGGCTTGCGCACCCACATGCTGGTGTGCGTCGGCTCCTGCCTGTTCATGATCGTGTCGGCCTATGGATTCATGGGCGTACTGGAGCACGACCACGTCTCCCTCGATCCCTCGCGCGTGGCGGCCCAGGTCGTCTCCGGCATCGGCTTCCTGGGCGCGGGATCGATTTTGCTGCGCGGCGAGATCGTGCGCGGCCTTACCACCGCCGCCAGCCTGTGGACGGTGGCGGCGGTCGGCCTGGCCGCCGGCGGCGGACTCTACCTTGCAGCCGTGTCCGCCACCATCATCATCCTGATCATCCTGGCCGGCATCAAGCCGCTAGAGCGCCGCTATTTTTCCGCCCGGCAAAAACGTGRGGTGATGATCTCCGCCGAACGCGGGCGCCTGACCCTGCACGTGCTGGAAAAGGAAATCGGCCCCGTCACCAGCCGCATCAACACCTTCATCGTCCAGCAGCAGAAAGAAGCGCCGAACATGGACGATGTGCTGATCTCGTTTTCGCGCATGTCGGAAAGCGATTTTCATACGCTGCTCGACAAGTTGCAGAGCATTCCGGGCGTGCAGAAGCTGGACGCCAAGGGTCTCTCCGCGCGGCGGACTTACTAAGCCCGCTGCCTACCAGCGCCCCCGCTCCCGCTTCGACTGCCGCTTGCGCGCCGCCGCGTTCTGTTGCTGCAGCAGGGAATCGACGCGTTCGGACGCTTCGCGCGCCAGCTGCTGGGCCAGCTCGATGCTGGGGAAGAATTCCGGCATCCGATAACCCAGCCAGGCATAGGCCGAGACCATGCGGCAGGTGTCCTCGACTTCCTGCAGGTTCTGCCAGAACAGTTCCTGCGGGTGAGGCTGCAGCTTGCAGATCTTCCGCTTCGCCAGCGACTGCGCCCAGTTGCTCCAGGCGCTTTCCAGGGTCGGGACGCGGGTCGAGATCGGCACCAGGGACATCGTGAATTTTTCGGCCACGCTCAGGTCGAGGGTATCCAGCCATTCGGCGCGCTCGTTCTGCTCCTCGGTAATGCGCGGATAGAAAAAGCCGTCCGGGACGTCGATGTTGTGCACGAAGCGCTTCAGCAGTTTCACCAGCGACGTCTCGCCAGTTACCGAAGATATCCTGTGCAATTGTTCGATCGACGGTGCCACCGCGAAGCCGCTGGCTCTTACTGGCGGGATCTTTTCCTTCATCAGGGAGCGCATGATGTCGTGCGTCTCGTCGTCGTAACCAGCAACGAAACCTTCTTCATGCACGCCGTAGCGCCCTGCCCGTCCGGCGATCTGTTTGGCCAGCGCGGCCGAGATCTCTTCCTCTTCGACACCGTTGTACTTGACCGCCGTCGTCATCACGATGCGCTGGATCGGCATGTTCAATCCCATGGCAATGGCATCGGTGCCGACCACGATGTCGGCCTGGCCTTCGCGGAAACGCTCGGCCTGGGCACGCCGCACTTCCGGCGACAGGTTGCCGTAGACGGTCGCCACCGACAGGCCCATCTCCGTGATCATGTCGCGCCACATCAGGACATTGCGCCGCGAGAAGGCGATGACGGCATCGCCGCGCCGCAGGTTTTTCAATTTGCGCACCGCGCCCGGTTCCATCGACAGCGGCGCCTTTCTCTTGAGCACGTGCACTTCGAGCGGGCACTCCAGCCTTTCGGCCAGGGCCTCGATCGCGCGCCGCGCTTCCGGCGCGCCGACCAGGTAGACGACCGACGCCGGCGCACCGCACACGGCCGCGGTCCAGGCGGCGCCGCGGTCGCGGTCGGCCAGCATCTGGATTTCGTCGATCACCGCCACCTCGACCCTGGTCCTGGTATCGAGCATCTCGACGGTGCTGGCGACGTGGGTCGCGTTCTCGGCCAGGCGCCGCTCCTCGCCGGTGATCAGGCTGACGGCCAGCGGCTCGCCATCCTCGCGCAAGGCGCCCTGCAGGCGCTCGTAATTCTCCAGCGCCAGCAGGCGCAGCGGAGCGAGGTAGACGCCGCTCTCGGCCTGGGCCAGGTGCTCCATCGCGCGGTGGGTCTTGCCGGAATTGGTCGGCCCCAGCAGCGCGACGAAGCGGCGCGCCATCTTGCTGGCGACCTCGAAGGATTGCGGGTACTCGGCCAGGTTGATGCTTTCCTTGGTGCGCGCGGCGTGGCGCTCTTCCTGGTCGCGCTCGACGGCGTGTTCGAGGCGCTGGTGGATGCGATCGAACACGTACTCGGCCGGCTCGGAGGTCTCCAGTTCTTCCAGCACGTGCAGGAACAGCATGGGATCGAAACCCGCTTCCTCGCACCGGTCGGCGATGTCGCGCACGAATTCCTCGACTTCCTGGTTCAGGTCGTCGATGGCGTCGCGGGTCGCGCGTTCTTCGATGAGTGCGCGGCGCACGCCGAGGTCCATCTTGCGCCACTTGCTCGGCTTGGCCAGCACGCCGCGCGAGGGCACCAGGCGGTAGTCGACGTGCAGGCCGTCCACGCGCACCGCGCCGCTGAAACGGATGAAGACGCGCCCTTCCATCTTGACCAGCTCGACGCCGCGCTGGTTCAGCTGCAGCTCGTGTTGGAGGAAGTTGTCGTCGTCCTGGGTGTCGTCGATGTTGTTGTTGGCCGGGTGACCGGAATGGTGTTGGCTCATGTTTTTTTATGCACGGGCTTGGGTTGAGGCCAATATAGCGCGGTTGGCGCGTGGGCTACGTTCGGCAAGCCACGGAATGAAAAAGCGTGGGCGGGGCCGCCCACCCTACCGGTTTGAATCCCGTAGGGTGGGCGGCCTCCGCCCACGCATGTCGATCAGAGAAAAAGCGGCTTGTTACGCAGCCACACCCGCCTCATGCGCCTGCTGGTCCGCATGGTAGGAAGAACGCACCATCGCGCCCACGGCCGCGTGCACGAAGCCCATCTCGTAAGCCTTCTCTTCGAACATTTTAAAGGTGTCCGGGTGCACGTAGCGGCGCACCGGCAGGTGCGAGTTCGACGGCGCCAGGTACTGGCCGATGGTCAGCATGTCGATGTCGTGGGCGCGCATGTCGCGCATGACTTCGAGGATTTCCTCGTCGGTCTCGCCCAGGCCCACCATCAGGCCGGACTTGGTGACGGCGTTCGGGTACTTCTTCTTGAAGTCGCGCAGCAGCACCAGCGAGTGCTGGTAGTCGGCGCCCGGGCGCGCTTCCTTGTACAGGCGCGGCACGGTTTCCAGGTTGTGGTTCATCACGTCCGGCAGGCCGTCGGCGAAGATATCGAGGGCCTTTTCCAGGCGGCCGCGGAAGTCCGGCACCAGCACTTCGATCTTGGTGTTCGGGCTCAAGGCGCGGGTCTTCTGGATGCATTCGACGAAGTGGCCGGCGCCGCCGTCACGCAGGTCGTCGCGGTCGACCGAGGTGATCACCACGTAGGACAGGCGCAGGTCGGCGATGGTCTTGGCCAGGTTGCCCGGCTCGTTGACGTCCAGCGGGTCCGGACGGCCGTGGCCGACGTCGCAGAAGGGGCAGCGGCGGGTGCACTTGTCGCCCATGATCATGAAGGTGGCGGTACCCTTGCCGAAGCATTCGCCGATGTTCGGGCAGCTGGCTTCCTCGCACACCGTCACCAGGTTGTTGGCGCGCAGGATGTCCTTGATCTCGTAGAAGCGCGAGGAGGCGGTGGCGGCCTTCACGCGGATCCAGTCCGGCTTCTTCAGGCGCTCGTGCTGCTCGATCGGCACGATCTTGATCGGGATGCGCGAGGTCTTGTCCGCGCCTTTTTGCTTGGCGCTGGCGTTGTAGGCAGCTTCTGCGGCATTGCCGGTGTCGATTTCGGAAGTCATGTGCTCTTTACCCAGGGAGGGTTTCGGTTGGTTTGTTCGTTGCGGCCGGAATGTCGTCCGCGGACAGGTGCCGGACCAGGGCCTGCGCCAGGGCCTGCTGCACGTCGTGGAGCGGCGCTTCCACGCCCATGCTGCGCATGTCCACCGTGGCCAGTCCGGAATAGCCGCAAGGGTTGATCCAGCTGAAGGGCGCCAGGTCCATCGCCACGTTCAGCGATACGCCGTGGTAGGTGCAGCCGTTGCCGCGCACTTTCAGGCCGAGGGCGGCGATCTTGGCGCCCTTGCTCGGTCCATTGGCCATGTAGATGCCGGGCGCGCCTTCGACC
Source organism: Massilia sp. 05N420 (assembly GCF_056397205.1). NCBI lineage: Bacteria > Pseudomonadati > Pseudomonadota > Betaproteobacteria > Burkholderiales > Oxalobacteraceae > Massilia > Massilia sp. 05N420. The sequence continues at coordinate 91,096 of NZ_JBFTMX010000010.1, read as the reverse complement.
CGTTCGCCCGCCAGATTATACGCCGCCAGCACATCGATGACCGCCTGCTCGATCTTGTTGACGAACTGGCGCGCGTACAGCTTGCCGCCCGGCTTGTTGCGGCGCAGGTCCATCAGCAGGTAGATCACGACCTGGCCGGGACCGTGGTAGGTCACCTCGCCGCCGCGGTCGGTCTGCACCACGGGGATCCCGTGCGCGCTCAGGATATGGCCGGGATCGGCGCCCAGGCCGAGGGTGTACACCGGCGGGTGCTCGACGATCCAGAGCTCGTCGGGGGTATCGGGCGTGCGCGCGTCCGTGAAGGCACGCATGGCGGCGAAGACGGTGTCGTAATCTGCGCGGCCGAGCTCACGGATGGCAGGGCGGTTCGCTGGCATGGAAACTGTGGGGACAGGAATGGAATGCCTCGACATTATAAGCCAGCCTCATGTCCCGTGCCGGCAAGCCCCCTGTTCCTGTTGCTTAAAGCACGACTTTGACCATCGGATGCGCGGACAGCTCGGTGTACAGCTTGTCCAGCATCTCGCGGCTGGTGGCGCGAACGGTCACGGTCAGGCCGGTATAGGCGCCTTTCGACGACGGACGCACTTCCATCTTGCCTTCATGGAAAGTCGGGTCGTGCAGGACGATCAGCTCGAGGATGGTGGCGGCGAACTCCTCATGCGTCGCGCCCATCACCTTGATCGGGAAATCGCTGGGGTATTCGATGAGGGATTCTTTGGGGTCCATGGGCACTCCTGTAAAACCTGCATTGTAGCCAAAGTCCCCAAGATGCGCCGGAAGGCGCACCGGGAACGGCGGTGGCGTTCCCGGTGGGCAGCAGCCGGTCAGCGGTCCGAATGATGCTCGCGCTCTTCGCCGCGCTTGCGCTCTTCGGCGCGCGGGTTGGACGCAGGCGGAGCAGGGCGCGCCGTCGGGGGAGGCGCAGGCGCAGCGACCACCTGTGGCGGCGGAGCAGGACGCGCCACCGGGGCCGGGGCCGGAGCGGGCGGAGGCGGCGCCGCACGCTGCGGCGCTTCACGGGCACGTTCCTCCTCGCCGCGGTGCGGACGCTCGAAGCGCGCTTCCGTGACCGGCCGCGGTGCCGGCTGGGGCGCCGCCATCACCGGAGCCTGCTGGACCGGCGCGGCCGGCATCACCGCCGACACCGGCGCCTGAGCCGGACGGCGCTCGTGCTGCTGCTCGTTGCTACCGGGACGTTCGCGGCGCGGCTCGTCGCCGTCACGGCCGTCACGACGATCGCGGCGGCCTTCTTCCCAGTCGCGGCGTTCCTGGCGCTGCCAGCCCGGCGCGGCCGGCTGCGTGCCCTGCAGCTGCGGGCTGTTGGCCGTCAGCGGCTGCGGCGCCGGCGAGATGTGCGGCGTCGGGCTGACCACCGGCTGCGGCTGGGCCGGCACCGGCAGCGGCACCAGGCCGGGCGCCTGCTGCTGCACGGCGCCCTGCTGCACGGCGCCCTGCTGCACGGCCGGACGCTGGCGCACGAAACCGTCGCGCTCGATGCGGGCGGTGTCGATGCGCTCCGGGCGGCCGTTCACATTGCGGTCGGAACGCTCGCGGTCCGGGCGGTTCGGCTCGATGCGATCGGGGCGGCCGTCGCCGTTGCGGTCGGCGCGGTTCTGGAAGCGGTCGGGGATTCCGTCACCGTTGCGGTCGCCGCGGTTGGCTTCGAGGCGGTCCGGGCGGCCATCGTGGTCGCGGTCCACATTGCCGCCGCGGTGAGGCCGGTTGGGCGGGGCGGGCGGGGCGCCGGCCGCCGGAATGCCGAGGTTCTGGCCGTTGTGCACCAGCGCCGGCGGCACGGTGGCGATCGGCGCCTTCGGCACGTTGACCCGGCCGCCGGGGCCGAAGCGGTCGCGCGGCACCACGGTCAGGCCCTCCGGGCGGTAGTCGCGGCCGCGGCGCGGATCGGGCCGCACGTGATTGTTCAGCCAGCGCAGGCGGTCGTCGGAGACGTGATAGGAGGGCACGTAGCGGTCGTGCGGCGACAGCGGATACCAGCCGAAGCCCGGACGGCGGCTGCGGTCGCGGAAGGTGATGTTCCAGTCGGTGCCGCCGACCCAGCCGACCAGGGCCGGCGCCCACACGGGCCGTTCGACGCGGCCGCCCGGCGCCCAGGCCCAGCGGCGGTTCACATACACCCAGCGGCCGTAGTGGAAGGGCGCATAGCCCCAGGGCGCGTTGTCGACCCAGGTCCAGCCCCAGGGATCGATCCAGGTCCAGCTGCCGTCGCGGTAGGGCACCCAGTCGGCGGCAACCGCCGGGATCCACAACGGGCCGTATTCGCTGTCGCTGCGCCAGTTGCCGTAGCGGTCGAGGTCTTCGTAGCCGGTCATCTCGGACGTCACGTAGCGTGCCGAGGCGGAGTTGTCCTCGATGCGGTCGCGCGAGAACGACCAGCTGTCGAAGGCGTCCTGTACGGCGCTGGCGGTGCGCATGTCGTCGTCGGTGACCTCGAGGCGCTTGCCGGCCCGCACTGTCAGCTGGGAGCCGCCGGACTCGACCAGGGCGGCGCCGTCGAACACGTTCACCATGCTGGTGTCGCGCACGCGCTCGGTGTCGATGCGGATCCGGCCCGGCTGCTGCATGCGCACGCGCGCCTGGGGGGTGAGCACTTCGAAGCCGCGCAGCACATCCGGATTCAGGATGCGCACGCTGGCGCTGCCGTAGTGCAGGCGCAGGCGGATATTGTCGTCGTCCAGTTCGAGCACTTCGAGCGAGGAATCGCCGTCCAGGCGGACCGAAGTCGAGCCGACCCGCAGCTCGGTGCGGGCGCCGGGGGCGGTCGTGATCATATTGCCCGAGGTGACCGGCCAGTTGACCTGGGCCTGGGTCATCTCGGCGCCGACGTCGCCGCCGATGCCGACCGAACCCTGGGTCAGCGCAACGCGGCCGACGCGCGCCGGCGGATCGTCCGCGGCCACCGCCAGCGCGGAAAGGGTGGTGAAGGCCAGCAGCACGGCCGTCTTCAGGATCGGATTGGACATCGCGACGTCTCCAGCGTGAACTGTTATTCGGTTATATCCCGGGTTTACCCTGTAATAACGCATCCGGGCGCGGAACGACGACCATCGTTACAAATCGTTGCGAAATAGTTATTTCGACATGGAGATTATGCGTGGGCGCGTTTCACCAGGAACAGCAGGCAGCCCATCCCGATCAGCACGGCGCCGAAGAACCGGTTCTGCATCTTGACCGCGTGCTCGTCGCGGAAGAAGCGCTGCATGCTCGAGGCCAGGAAGGCGTAGCCGTGCATCACGGTGGTGTCGATGGCGACCATGGTCACGCCCAGGATCGCCAGCTGCAGCAGCATCGATCCGTCCTTCGAGATGAACTGGGGCAGCACCGCGACCATGAAGATGATCCCTTTCGGGTTGGTGGCATTGGTCAGGAAGCCGGTCAGCACGCGCCGGCCGAACGGCGGATGGGCATCCAGCCTGGCGGCGGCGACGTCGGTGGCCCGCGCTTTCGAGCGCCACTGGCCGATGCCGATCCAGATCAGGTAGAGGGCGCCGGCGATCTTGACCGCGGTGAACACCGACTCCGAGGCCAGTACCAGCGAGCCGACGCCGGCGCCGGCGATGACCAGCACCAGGATCAGGCCGAGCTGCAGGCCCAGCACGGTGGCGCTGGCTTTCTTGAGGCCATAGGCCAGGCCGTGCGACATCGACAGCACGGCGCCGGAGCCGGGCGACAGGGCGATCAGGATGCCGGCGACGACGAACGCGATCCAGGTGGAAAAGGGCATGGGGGAAATCGGGCGGGTGCGGGGGTGCGGGGTGCGGAATGCGAAAACGGGCATGGCGCGCAGCGGCCGGCATGGCGCCGGGCTGCGGCCAGCCACGGGAACAGCTTACTTCTTCTTCGGGTTGACGGCGGCCTTCAGGGTCGCGCCGGCAGCGAAACGCGGGGTCTTCGACGCAGCGATCTTGATCACTTCGCCGGTTGCCGGGTTGCGGCCTTTGCGGGCAGCGCGCTTGGTGACCGAGAACGTGCCGAAGCCGGTGATACCGACCGTGTCGCCCTTTTTCAGGCGCTCGGTGATGATGTCGATGATGGTGTTCACTGCTTGGTTCGCAGCGGCACCCGACAGTTCGGTACGCTTCGCAAATTCAGCGATCAGTTCGCCTTTTTTCATAAATCCTCCGGGTTGAAAGAGCCGGAAGATTAGCATAATTAATTGCCCTGTGTAATCTGTTAACAGGGCGTACGTAAGCCGTACGCCCCGTCGCCACGGGCTTCCTGCGTTTTCGGCAGGTTCAGGCCGGTACTGCGGGAGCCTCCTGCACAGCCAGTCGGGTGCGCAGGGCGGCGTTGATCAGGGTCTGGTAGCCGGTGCCGGTGCGCTCGGCGCGCGAGCGGAACTCGTCCAGGACCTCGTCGTCGAGGTAGATCGTGATGCGGGTCTTGCGCTTCGGCGGACGGGCGCGGCGGCGCGGCGCGACCGGCAGATCGAGTTTGGCGAAATTCGCGAGGTTCGTGGTCATGGCATCTCCTTCGGTCGGCAAGGCTGCTGTACCGCAGCCAATGTTGGCACTATACGTACAGCGTTGCGACCCTTCCGCCGGAAAGCGACGAGATGCAGATTTTCGGGGATGAAACGCAAATAACGCGCCTGAACCGTGTGAAGAAGCTGTGGTGCCTCAGTTAAGATGTGGCCATATTGATATTGAGGGAAAACCAATGGCTGCAGGTAGTTTGCTGGCGTTAATCGACGATATTGCGAGCGTCCTCGACGACGTCGCCCTGATGAGCAAGGTGGCGGCCAAGAAGACCGCCGGCGTGCTGGGCGACGACCTGGCGCTGAATGCCCAGCAGGTTACCGGCGTCAGCGCCGACCGCGAACTGCCGGTGGTGTGGGCGGTCGGGGTGGGCTCGCTGAAGAACAAGGCGATCCTGGTGCCGGCCGCGCTGGCGATTTCCGCCTTCATCCCGTCGGCGATCACGCCGCTCCTGATGGTGGGCGGCGCCTATCTGTGCTTCGAAGGCTTCGAGAAGCTGGCCCACAAATTCCTGCACAGCGAGGCCGAGGATGCCGCCCACGAAGAGGAACTGGCCCAGGCGCTGGCCACCGGCGCCGACATGCGCGAAGTGGAAAAGGAAAAGATCAAGGGCGCGGTGCGCACCGACTTCATCCTGTCGGCGGAGATCATCGTGATCGCGCTGGGCGTGGTCAACGAGCAGGGCGCCTCCTTCGGCACCCAGGTCGCGGCCCTGGTGGCGGTGGCGATCGCGATGACGATCGGGGTCTATGGCGTGGTGGCCGGCATCGTCAAGATCGATGACCTCGGCCTGTATCTGAGCCGCAAGAGCGGCGGCGCCGCGCGCGCCATCGGCAACATGCTGCTGGCCGCGGCGCCGCGCCTGATGAAGGCGCTATCCGTGATCGGCACCGTCGCCATGTTCATGGTCGGCGGCGGCATCATCGGCCACGCCTTCGAACCGCTGCACCACCTGGCCGAAGGCGCGGCCCACGCGGTGGCCGGGGTGCCGGCGATCGGCGGCCTGCTGGCGGCCGTGACGCCGACTCTCATCGATGCCGTGGCCGGTGTGATCGTCGGGGCCGTTGTGCTGCTGGGCGTGAGCGTCTTCCAGCGTTTGCGCGGCAAGCAATAGTTACGCCGTTCCCGCGCAGGTGGGAGCGACGGATTGACAACTCTTACACCTTCCTGACGTGCGCCCCCTGTTGCGTAATTGCATCTGCGCAACTTGGGCTAATTGACAACGGTAAACATGCCGGACAGTATCGTTGAAAAGCGCATCCCAACAAGAAGGAACAAGAGATGAAACAACGATTTGCACCGGAAAAGACCGTACTCGCCTTATCGATCGCCTCGCTGTTCGCCGGCGCCGCCGCGCAGGCACAGGAAACAGGGGATGCCGCCAGCCCCAGCGCCACATCCGGTGCCACCGCCACCGTGGTGGTGACCGGCACCCGGGTGGCCAACCGCACCGCCCTCGACACCGCCTCGCCGGTGGACATCATCTCCGCCGAGTCCCTCAAAACCACCGGTTCCACCGAACTGAACCAGGCGCTGTCGACGGCCCTGCCTTCGCTGAACTTCCCGCGTCCCTCGCTGACCGACGGCACGGATACCATCCGCCCGGCCACCCTGCGCGGCATGGCGCCGGACCAGTCGCTGGTGCTGGTCAACTCGAAGCGCCGCCATGCTTCCTCGCTGGTCAACCTGAACGGCAGCATCGGCCGCGGCTCGGCCTCGGTCGACCTGAACACGATCCCCTCGAGCATGGTCAAGACGATCGAGGTGCTGCGCGACGGCGCCGCCGCCCAGTACGGCTCGGATGCGATCTCGGGCGTGGTCAACGTCCGCCTGCGCACCGACCGCAGCGGCGGCGAAGGAACCGTCGTGTACGGCGCGCACAAGACCGAGTACGACCTGCTGAACGACGCCGCTCCGGCCGGCGCGTCCTGGACCGCGCCGAACTCGCGCAAGCGCACCGACGGCCAGACCACCACCGTCAGCGCCTGGAAGGGCCTGCCCTGGGGCGAAACCGGCTACATCACCCTGGCCGCCGAATACAAGAACCAGGAACACACGGAACGCGCCGGCTACGACATGCGCCAGCTGTATCCGAAGGTCGGCACCGCCTACGACCCGCGCGAGCTGACCATCAACCGCTTCGACGCCTGGTACGGCGAGCCCGAGGTCAAGCAGTCGACCCTGTTCGTCAACGCCGGCAACAACATCACGGCCGACGTCAAGGTCTACGGCTGGGCCAGCTACCAGAAGCGCGACGCCCGCTCGGCCGGCTATTTCCGTACGCCGCAGGACGTGCGCAATATCCCGTCGATCTATCCGGACGGCTTCCTGCCGATCATCGCGCCGACCGTCGACGACTACAGCGCCGCCGCCGGCGCGACCTGGACCGCCGGCGACTGGGACATGGACGCCTCCATCGTCTATGGCAAGAACAAGCTGAGCTACGAGATCCAGAACACCCTGAACCGCTCGATCGGCCCGACCAGCAAGACGGTGTTCGACGCCGGCGGCTTCGGCTACGACCAGACCGTGCTGAACCTGACCGGGGTGCGCAAGGTGGACGCCGGCGGCCTGGCTTCGCCGCTGAACGTGGCGGTCGGCCTCGAGGCGCGCCGCGAAGGCTACCAGCTGAACGCCGGCGAACCGGATTCCTACCGCTACGGCGGCGTGGTGCTGGCCAACGRCACCCCGGCCGCACCGGGCGCCCAGGTGTTCCCGGGCTTCCGTCCGGCCAACGCCACCGACGCCAGCCGCAACGCGGTCGGCGCCTTCGTCGACCTCGAAGCGAACGTCACCGACCAGCTGCTGGCCTCGGTCGCGGTACGCGGCGAGCATTACTCGGACTTCGGCAACAACCTGTCCGGCAAGCTGTCGGCGCGCTACGATTTCAACAAGACCTTCGCCCTGCGCGGCGCGGTGCAGAACGGCTTCCGCGCGCCCTCGCTGCAGCAGCAGAACTTCACCTCGACCTCGACCAACTTCATCAACGGCGTGCCGTTCGAGATCACCACCTTCAAGCCGACCGATCCGGTCGCGGTGGCGCTCGGCGCCAAGCCGCTGAAGGCCGAGAAGTCGACCAACTACTCGCTGGGCGCGGTGCTGCGCCTGGATCCGCTCACGCTGACGGTGGACGCCTACCGCATCAACGTGAGCGACCGCATCATCCTGTCGGAGAACCTGACCTCGACGGCGGTGCGCAATTACATCGTGGCGCAAGGCTTTACCGGCGTGGGCGGCGGCCGCTTCTTCATCAACGGCGTCGACACCAAGACCACGGGCGTCGACATCGTCGCCAACTACCCGCTGAATCTGGGCGCCAGCGGCCGTTTCGACTTCACCCTGGCCGGCAACTTCAACAAGACCGACGTCACCAAGGTGCCGACCACCGCCCAGCTGGCGGCCCTGAACCCGGCGCCGGTGCTGTTCGACCGCCTGAACGTGCTGACCCTGGAGAAGGGCCAGCCGAAGAACAAGATCACGGCAAGCGTGAACTGGAAGCTGGCGCAGTGGGGCGTGACCGCGCGCGCCACCCGCTACGGCGAAGTGCTGTCCCCGGGCACCACCCAGGCCTTCGACTTCCTGATCCACCCGCATACCATCGTCGACCTCGAGGCGCGCTACGCCGTCACGCCGAAGCTGAGCCTGGCCCTCGGCGCGGACAACCTGTTCGACCAGTATTCGGAAACGCTGCCGCCGTCGCTGAACACGACGAGCAATACGCCGTTTGCGAACTACACGCCGTTTGGTACGGGTGGGCGGTATATCTACGCGCGGGCCAACTACAGCTTCTGAGTCGACCGTCACCCATGAACCGTCGTTCCCGCGCAGGCGGGACGACGGTGTGGCCGCCTTTTCCCATCTCGCTTACACTCCCTTTCAAGCGATCACCCGCGCCGGCACAGCATCGCCCCCAGCGCCAGCCCGACACCGAAGGCGCCATAGACCACGGCCAGCGCCGGCGGCGACAGGTGTTTTTCGTAGCCGGGCTTGAGCCGGTCCGGCGTAAGCCGGTAGTCCACGAAGCAGGCCACGGCCGAGGCCGCGGTGCCGACGCCCAGCGTGAGTGCGGGGTTCTTGCGGTCGAGCACTTCGCCGCACAGGCGCTCGAAGATCACCGACCAGAACGTCGCGCTGCCATGGTGGATCAGGTAGCCGGGAAGGGTGTAGCGTGCCGACAGTTCGTGGTGATCGGCTGCCCTGTCGCCCCAGAGCCAGTGGCTGACGGCATTGGTCGGCGCATAGGCGCTACCCGCTTCGCGCTTGCCGAATGCGGCGAGGACCGCGGTCGACAGCAGGCTGGAGGTGACGCCGCCGACCAGGCCGCGCTGGAATGCAGTTTTCCATGGTTCCATATCGTCCTCGATGCAAGAAAGGGAAATGAATGCGGATTCTGCTGACGGGAGCAAGCGGATTCATCGGGCAGCACCTGCTGCAGGCACTGCTGGCGGAAGGCCACGAGGTCGTCTGTGCGGTGCGCCGGGTAGAAAAGACCGACGATCCGCGCCTGTCCTTCATCCATGCCGACTTCACGAAAGATACCGATAAATCCGTCTGGCTGGCGCGCCTGTCGGGCATCGAAGCCGTCATCAACACGGTCGGCATCTTCCGCGAAAGCGGGGCCCAGACCTTCGACAGGCTGCACGTGCGGACGCCGCGCGCGCTGTTCGCGGCCTGCGCCGAATCGCACGACGTGCATATGGTCGTGCAGCTGTCCGCGCTGGGCGCCGACCAGGAGGCCGACACCGCCTACCACCTGTCGAAGAAGGCCGCCGACGACTACCTGGCCGCGCTGCCGGTACGCGCCGCCATCGTCCAGCCCTCGCTGGTCTACGGCAGCGACGGCGCCAGCGCGCGCGTGTTCAAGGCGCTGGCCTCGATGCCCTTCACGCTCCGCTTCGGCGACGCGCCCCAGCTGGTGCAGCCGGTCCACGTCGACGATGTCGTCGCCGCCATCGTCGCCCTGCTGCGCCGGCGCCTGTATCTCGACCAGGACCTGGGTCACGAGGGCAGCGCCCGGCGCATTCCGCTCGCCGGCCCCGATGCGCTGCCTTTTACCGACTACCTGGCGGCCCTGCGCGCCTCGATGGGCATGGGACGGCTGCGCGTGCTGCGCCTGCCCGGCGGCGTCGCGCGCGGGCTGGCCCGCTTCGGCCGCTGGCTGCCGGGCGGCCTGCTCGATCCGGAAACGCTGCGCATGCTCGACCGCGGCAACAGCGGCGACCCCGGACCGCTGCTGCGCCTGCTGGGGCGGCCGGCGCGTCCGATTACCTCCTTCGTGCTGGAGCCGCGCGCCGAACGTGCGCGCGCCAGGCTGGATTGGCTGCTGCCGATCCTGCGCATCAGCATCGCGCTGGTGTGGATCGTCACCGCCATCGTCTCCGCCTTCGTGTATCCGGTGGCGGACAGCTATGAACTGCTGGCGCGCACCGGCATCCCGGCCGAACTGCGGCCGCCGATGCTGTACGGTGCGTCCGCCTTCGACCTGCTGCTGGGCCTCGGCATCCTGTTCCTGAAACGCCGGCGCTGGCTATGGCTGGCACAATTGGGCCTGATCGGTTTCTATACCGTGGTGATCGCGTGGAAGCTGCCCGAATTCCTGGTCCACCCCTACGGGCCGCTCACGAAAAACCTGCCGATGCTGGCCGCGATCTGGCTGCTGTACCAGGTCGAAGATGAGGAAAACTGATGGACTACGTCGTCGTGAAATGGCTGCACATCCTGTCGTCGACCTTCCTGTTCGGCACCGGCATCGGTTCGGCCTGGTACATGCTGTTCGCGAATTTCAGCCGCGACGTGCGCGCGATCGCCGTGGTCAGCAAGTACGTGGTGATCGCCGACTGGCTGTTCACGGCCACCACCGCGATCCTGCAACCGGCCACCGGCTTCTACATGATCCACCTGGCCGGCTATCCGCTGCATAGCAAGTGGATCATGTGGTCGCTCACGCTCTACGTGCTGGCCGGCGCCTGCTGGCTGCCGGTGGTGTGGCTGCAGACGCGCCTGCGCGATATCGCGGCGGCGGCGGTGCGCAGCGGCGCCGCGACCTTGCCGCCGCTGTACTGGAAGTACTTCAAGACCTGGGTGGCGCTGGGCGTGCCGGCCTTCGTCGCCTTCGTCTTCATTTTCTGGTTCATGGTCAGCAAGCCGGTCTAGAATGCGGGATCTCTTTTCCAAAGGATGGTCATGTCCCGCTTCAAGCTCGGTCTTGCCCTGGTTCTCGCATCCGGCAGCGCATTCGCTGCTCCTCCTGCCTGGGTCGCACGCAGCGACGCCTACGCCCAGCCGGTCCTGAAGGATACCGGCAAATACCACCCCGAAGACTCCACCTCGCTGGGCGACGAAAGCTTCGACACCATGGTCGCCGACTACAAGCCGCGCGACTACGAGCGCGAGCTGGCCGACACCGAAAAACGCCTGCTCGAACTGCGCCGCCAGCGCGCGGGCGAGAAGGATCCGAAGGTGGGGCAAGACCTCGACATCCTGATCGACTCGCGCGAAAAGCAGATCACCTCCATGAAGCTGGAACGCCAGTACCTGCTGGACTACACCAATGTGGGCGAACTGGTGTACGGCGGCCTGCGCGCCCTGCTCGACCCCCGCAACAAGCCGGAGCGCCAGAAGCTGGCCCTGGTGCGCCTGAAGCGCTACGCCGGCAAGGAGAACGGCACCACGCCGATCGCCACCCTGGTGCGCGCACGCACCGAGGAGCGCCTGGCGAACAAGTCCCTGATCGGGCCGTATGTCGGCGAAGTCGAGGATGGGCTGAACAACAACGCCACCTACCTGGACGGCATCGAGGACCTCTTCAGGAAGGCCAAACTCAGCGGCTGGGAAGCCGACTTCGCGACGCTGCGCCAGCAGGTGAACGACTACGACGCCTTCGTGAAGAGCCGCATCCTGCCGCGCGCGCGCAAGGACGTGCGGCTGCCGGAAGCGGTCTACGTGAATCGCCTGCGCAACGTCGGCGTCGACATCGCGCCGGAGCAGATGATCGAGCGCGCCAGCTTCGACTTCCAGGAGGTACGCGACCAGATGCAGGTGGTGGCCAACACCATCGCCTCCCAGCGAGGCCTGCAGTCCAGCGACTACCGCGACGTGATGCGCGAGCTGAAGAAGACCTCGATCCCGCCGGACCAGCTGCTGTCCTTCTACCGCGAGCGCCTGAAGGACATCGAGGGCATCATCCGCCAGCACGGGCTGGTGACCCTGCCCACGCGCGACGCGAATATCCGCACCGCGACCCCGGCCGAAGCGGCGCGCACGCCGGCGCCCTTCATGAACCCGCCGCGCATGATCGGCAATACCGGGGAGTACGGCGAGTTCGTGATCCCGCTGTCGAACCCGAATGCGAAGTCGAAGGAAAAGATGAACGACTTCGACTTCGCCGCGATGTCCTGGACCCTGGCCGCGCACGAGGCACGTCCCGGCCACGAGCTGCAGTTCGCGTCGATGGTGGAGCAGGGCATGTCGGTGGCGCGCGCCCGTTTCGCCTTCAACAGCACCAACGTCGAAGGCTGGGGCCTGTATTCGGAAGCGCTGGTGCTGCCCTATATGCCGCCGGAAGGCCAGCTGGTGTCCCTGCATGCGCGCCTGCTGCGCATGGCGCGTGCGATGCTCGACCCGCAGATCAACCTGGGCCGCATGACGCCGGCACAGGCCAAGGATTTCCTGATGAAGGAAGTGGTGCTGTCGGAGCCCTTCGCGCAGTCGGAAGTGGACCGCTATTCCTTCCGCAGCCCCGGCCAGGCCACCGCCTACTACTACGGCTACGTGAAGCTGCGCGCGCTGAAGACCCTGGCCGAGATCGAACTGGGCGAGCGTTTCAATTTAAAAGCCTTCAACGACTTCATCATCGCCCAGGGCATCCTGCCGCCGAAGCTGATGCGCGAAGCGGTGCTGCGCGATTTCATTCCGGCGCAGAAAGCGATGGTGGCGGCCAACTGATCGTCACCTGAGCGGCCAGGCGAGCGGTGCGCCGGCGGCCCCGGGCTTTGGGTATTCAGACACGGGCTCGTCCTGCCGCAGGACGGGCCTTTTTTTCGTGCGCCGTCCAACTGATCATTGAGTCCACAATGATGTCCCCGGCCGTGCGGGCGCCGATGTCCGCTGCCGCAACATCGATGGATGGAGAGCAATGATGCGGGCTTACCAGATTCTTCCCGGCGATGGCATCGACGGGCTGCAGTGCGTGGATTTTCCCGAGCGTGAACTGGGCATGGGCGAAGTGCGCGTGCGCGTGCATGCGGTGTCGCTGAACTACCGCGACCTGATGGTCGCGAGCGGTAACTACCTGGTCACCGTCGACGACCCGATCATTCCCTGCTCGGACGGCGCCGGCGAAGTGCTGGCGGTGGGGGCGGGCGTGAGCCGGGTGCAGGTCGGCGACCGCGTGGCCGCATCCTTCTTCCCTTACTGGCAGGACGGTCCGACCGGGCCGGACAAGATCCGCCACGCGCTGGGCGGCGACATCGACGGCATGCTGGCCGAAGAGGTCGTGCTGTCCGAAGACGCGCTGGTGAAGATCCCGCCGGGGATGAGCTTCGTCGACGCCTCGACCATGCCCTGCGCCGGCGTGACCGCCTGGAATGCGATCTTTGTGTCCAGCAACGAGGTCCGTCCCGGCGACACCGTGTTGCTGCTGGGGACCGGCGGCGTCTCGGTGCTCGGCCTGCAGCTGGCGAGGGCGGCCGGCCTGCGCACCATCATCACCTCGTCCAGCGACGAGAAGCTGCAGCGCGCCCGCGAACTGGGCGCGCACCACACCGTCAACTACCGCACCTTCCCGGAATGGCAGGAAGAGGTGCTGCGCCTGACCCACGGCGCCGGCGCCCACGTGGTGCTGGAAGTGGGCGGGCAGGGCACCGTGAACCGCTCGGTATCCTCATGCGCGATGGGCGGTACCGTCGCCATCATCGGCGGCGTCAGCGGCTTCGGCGGCGAAGTCAATCCGGCCACCCTGCTGGCCAGCGCCAAGCGCATGGTCGGTATCTTCGTGGGCAGCCGGGCCATGCTGGAACAGGTCATGCGCTTTGCCGACACCAGCGGCCTGCAGCCGGTGGTCGACCGCGTGTTCACCTTCGACCAGGCGCGGGAGGCCTACCGCCACATGGAATCGGGCTCGCACTTCGGCAAGGTGGTGATCGCGGTAAGGTAGGGTGGGCGCTGCGCGCCCACGCGTGAAGCCGGCTCAGCGCCGGATCTGGACCAGCTCGATCTCGAACAGCTTCGGCCACAGCTTGCCCGTCACATAGAGCTTGTGGTGCTTGTCGTCGTATGCGATGCCGTTCAGGACCGCATCCACATTGCCCGTGCCGCGCTGGGCCGGCGGCAGCAGGCCGGTGAGGTCGATCCAGCCGACCACGTTGCCGCTGGCGGGGTCGATGCGCGCGATCACGTCCGTGCCCCAGACGTTGGCGTACAACTCGCCGTCCACCATCTCGAGTTCGTTGAGCTGGACGATCGGCTTGCCCTCGGCCGTCACGCGGATGCGGCGCCGCTCTTCGAGCGTCTTCGGATCGAGGATGCGGATCTCGGCGCTGCCGTCGCTCATGTAGACGTTTTTCGCATCGCTGGCCAGGCCCCAGCCTTCGCCCTTGTAGTTGAAGCGGCCCTTCAAGGTGAAGGTTTTCGCATCGAAGATGAAGCCGACATTCGACTGCCAGGTCAGGTTGACGATGGTGTTGCCGACCGGAGTCGAGCCTTCGCCGAAGTATTCGTCGGCCAGCTCCTTCTTCTGCAGCACCTTGCCGGTCTTGAGATCGACCCGGCGCAGCGAGGACTGGCCCTTCTGGCCGGTACTCTCGAACAGCTGGCCATCCTTGATGAACAGGCCCTGGGTAAACGCCTGCGGGTCGTGCGGGTAGGTGTTCTTGACCACGAAGCCATAGACGGGAATGGCGGCCTGGGCGAAGTTCGTGCCCGCAAGGAGGGCGGCGGCAAGCGCGAAGGATGCGGATTTCTTCAAGGTGGAGACTCCTGGATCGGTGACGGCAAAGAACCTGTCCCGGTGGGCGGGGGACGCGCATGGCGATGCATGGCAAGCGCGGGCAAGGCGCGAGGAGGCCGCATGGCGAGCCATGCAACGACGAGCAACGCCGCCCGCGCTTGTCAGGCGCGCCAGGAGCGACTCCCGCCTACCCGGACAGGTTCATAGTATGCCAGCAACGCGCCGCCGATGTTAAGCTTGCGCCATCATGCAAAAGAAGATCCTCACTTACCTGCAGCTGCCGCCCGGCGGCGAAGCACCCGCCCTCGATCACCTGTCTCCCTTCCTCGCCATCGTGCTGGCCGAGGAAGAGGTCACGGAACTCTGGCAGGCGGAGATCAGCCGCTGGCTGGTGGCGTCCGGCTGCCGTTACCTGCTGGCCTGGGGCAAGGATTGCGAAGCCTGGCACGACATGGTCGAGGATGCGGCGCTGGAAGCCTTCGACTACGAGGACGTCCCCGAGGAGCACAAGGTGATCGCGACCTGGCACGAGGACGAGGACCGCGAAGAAGTGTTCTGGTTCGCCAAGCACCGCGCGGCCCACCCCAGCCACAGTTTCAAGGCCACCGTGATCCTCGATATCTCGGCGCGCAACCGGAAGGACGAGATCGAGGCGGAGTACACGGACGCCTAAGTACTTGGCCAGAAATAAATGTGAATTTTGGCAGCCAAAAACACATTTATTTTTGGGCGAGTACTTAGGCCCAGCCGTCCGGAGCGTGTTTTCGTTTTGCGTTAGCATGCGGTCTGCAATCGCTTCAACACGCTGGAAAAGGAAACGGAATGGACAGTATCGACCTCGAAGTGCTGCACGCCTGCGCGCAATGGATCCGTGACGGCGTCCCGTGCGAGTACGTGACCGTGGTGCGCACCTGGGGTTCGAGCCCGCGGCCGGAAGGCGCGACCATGGCCATCCGCGCCGACGGCCTGGTGGTCGGTTCCGTCTCCGGCGGCTGCATCGAGGACGACCTGATCGCGGCGGTGCGCGAGCATGGCATCACGCGGACCAGGCCGGAAGTGGTCACCTACGGCATCTCGGCCGACGAAGCCCACCGTTTCGGCCTGCCCTGCGGCGGCACGATCCAGCTGGTGGTCGAGCCGCTCGGCCCGCACAGCCGCATGGATGAACTGCTGGCCCTGGCCCAGCGCCGCGTGCTGAGCCGCCGTACCCTGGACCTGGAATCCGGTGCGGTCGAGCTGTCGTCGGCATCGCCCGACGACCAGCTGCGCATGGCGGACGGCAGCCTGGTGAGCGTGCACGGGCCGCGCCTGCGCATGCTGATCATCGGCGCCGGCCAGCTGTCGCAGTTCCTGGCCCAGATCGCGATCGGACTCGAATACCAGGTGACGGTGTGCGACCCGCGCGAGGAATACCGCGGCAGCTGGAGCCTGCCGGGCGTGGAGGTCGTGCATGCGATGCCGGACGACCTCGTGCTCGAGATGAAGCTGGACAGCCGCAGCGCCGTGATCGCGCTGACCCACGATCCCAAGCTGGACGACCTGGCCCTGATGGAAGCGCTCAAGACCGACGCCTTCTACGTGGGCGCGATCGGCTCGCGCGTGAACAATGCGCGGCGCCGCGAACGCCTGCGCGAATTCGACCTGAGCGAAGAACAGATCGCCAAGCTGCACGGCCCGATCGGCCTGTATATCGGCAGCAAGACGCCCTACGAGATCGCGGTGTCGATCCTGGCCGAGCTGACCGCGGTGAAGAACGGGGTCGCGCTGCCGGCCCAGATGTCGGTGGAAGGCGGCAAGGAATTGGCAGGGAAGCTGCCTCCCGATCCGCTGGCCGCCTGAATCAAGCTTCTCTCAGCAGCAGCACGGCCAGCACCAGCATGGTGGTGCCCGTGAAGGCTTCGATGGCGCGCCACACCGCCGGCCGTCCCAGCACGAAGGCGCAGCGGCGCGCGCCCAGGCCGAGCAGGGAAAACCACAGCAGCGAAGCCGTCATCGCACCCGCCGCGAAAGCGCCGCGGTGCCCGGCCGCCAGGCTGCCGCCGACCGCGCCCAGCAGCACCACGGTATCCAGGTAGACGTGGGGATTCAGCAGCGACATCGCCATTACCGTCACCAGGGCGCGGCGGGCGGTGGGCGCCTGCTGTCCCTCGTCCGCCGGTCCGGCGCCGGCACCGCGCCAGGCGCTCGTCCAGCAGCGCAGGCCGTACCACAGCAGGAACAGGGCGCCGCCATGGCGCGCCGCCGCCAGCAGCCATTCCGAGGATTCCACCAGCTGCCCGAGCCCCGCCATGCCGAGCCCGATCAGGGTGACGTCGACCAGGATGCAGGCCGCCACCGTCAACCCCACGTGCCGGCCGCTGACGCCGGTGCGGATCACGTGCGCGTTCTGGGCGCCGATCGGCATGATCAGGCTCGCGCCCATGCCCAATCCCTGTAGAAATACCTGCTGCGAAAACATGTTCGTCGATCCTCGATGCGTCAATATCGAGAGGATCAAGGCTCTGCGGTGAATCTTCAATTACATTAACGAAATCTAAGCTATCGTAAATTTCGCTAATCTATGAAGATCGATCCGCGCCGCAGCGAAGCCTTCCTGGCCGCCGTCGACAGCGGCAGCCTGGAAGCGGCCGCCCACCAGCTGAGCATCACACCTTCGGCGGTGTCCCAGCGCATTTCGGCGCTCGAGCACGATCTCGGCACGCCGCTGCTGATCCGCACCCGTCCCTGCCGCCCGACCGCGCCCGGCATGCGCCTGCTGCAGTTCCTGCGCCGGCGCGCCCTGCTGGAAGCCGAGTTCCTGGCCGAGGTCGAGAACGACGAGCTGCCGGTGCGGGTGCCGCTGGCGGTCAACAACGACACCCTGGCGACCTGGCTGCTGCCGGTGCTGGCGCCGGTGCTGGCCGCGGAACAGCTGCTGGTCGAATTCGTGCTGGACGACCAGTGGCACACGTTTACGCTGCTGGAGCAGGGCCGCGCCCTGGCCTGCATCTCCGGCGAACCGGAGCCGATGCGCGGCTGCACCGTGACGCCGCTGGGCATCATGCGCTACCGCCTGGTGGCATCGAAGGCGTTCGCGCGGCGCTGGTTCCCCGGCGGTTTTACGCGCGAGGCCGCCAGGAAGGCGCCGGTGGTGGTGTTCGACCGCAAGGATTCCCTGCAGGCGGCCTTCCTGCTGCAGCACTTCGGCCTGCCGGAAGGGGCGTATCCCTTCCACTACGTGCCGGCCAGCGATCCCTTCGCCGACGCGATCCGGCTCGGCCTGGGCTATGGCCTGCTGCCGCTGGAACAGTGTGCGGAACTGCTGAAGACCGAGGTGCTGGTCGACCTGACGCCCGACCTGCACCTGGACGTGTCCCTGCACTGGCATGCCTGGCGGATTCAGCCGCCGAGGCTCGAACGCATGGGCGCGGCACTGGTCAAAGGAGCGCGCGCGGTGCTGTTGCCATCCTGAGCGGCCGCCTCGTCGACGGGCAGCCATTGCACCACACCCCAGATAAATTCGGGCACTACGAACAGCCACAGCAGCGGCGCGCCGGTGTGGACAAGTGCCCAGGTCATCCACATCGAAAACAGGAAGCGGCCGACGCCGTCGTAGCGCCCGTACAGCGCCGCCGTCGCATGCAGGCGCAGCACGCTCCAGACCAGCACCACGCTGCCCATCATGCAGGCTAACAGGATGTGGAAGGGAGAAAAGGCCGGCAGCGCGGCGCCGCCCAGCCACTGGTTCACGGCGGACAGGTGCTCGTGCGCCAGGGCGAAGGTCCAGGGCGTGGCGAAGCAGGCGGTGAGCAGCAGATCGTACCAGGCGCTGGCGCGGACGATCTTCAGGTAGGTGTTCAGGTTCATGATATCTCCTTGGGTTGGTTCCAGAGATCATCAACCGTGGAGTACACTCCAGGGTCAAGCCCTTTTGTGAACGCCCATGAAAATCGGAGAACTGGCATCCGCCACCGGCCTGAGCCGGGATACCCTGCGCTTCTATGAAAAGCGCGGCCTGCTGCAGCCTCGCCGCCGCGACAACGGCTACCGGGATTACCCGCCCGAGGCCGTGCAATGGCTATGCTACCTGCGCAGCGCCCAGCAGCTCGGCTTTACCCTGGCCGAGATCGAAGCCGGGATGCCGCTGCTGGCGACGCCCGAGAACTCCGCACAGGAGCTGCAAGAGGCGCTACGCCGCAAGCTGGCCGACATCGACGCCCGCATCGCCGGCCTGACCATGCTGCGCGCCGAGCTGGCGCGCGAACTGGACGAGCCGGGCGCCGCCTGTCCGCTGCAGCAGTAGAAATTTGTTACAAAGCCATGTCCTCGTGCTACTCTCCTGCCGCGTTGAATACGCAGGCGCCGGCATGGGCGCACAGAAAACGCATCGATGGAGATCACATGAAACGCCTGTTAGCTGCCGCCGCCGTGCTGGCCACCTTTGCCCACGCCGCCTTTGCCGGCGAGATCACGCTGTTCACCGATAGTAACTTCCGCGGCCCCAGCGTCACCATCAACCGCGACGCCTACAACCTGGCCGACATCGGCTTCAACGACCGCGCCTCGAGCATCATCGTGCGTTCGGGCGTCTGGCAAGTCTGCGAGGACAGGGATTTCGGCGGCTACTGCGCCGAGTTCGGCCCCGGCGAATACCGCGAACTGCCGCGCTTCAACGACAGCATTTCCTCGCTGCGGGAAGTCTCGCGCGGCGGCCGCGGCTACGACCGTGACGACCGCCGCGGCGGCCCGGGCTGGCGCGGGGATCGTGAAGAGCGCCGCGGCGACTGGCGCGATGGACGCGATGAACGCGGCGGCCCGCGCGGCGGCGACGCCGTCCAGCTGTTCTCCGGCCAGCGCTTCGAAGGCCCGGCCGTCAGCCTGTCCGGCGATGTCCGCTCGCTGAACGACGTCGGCTTCAACGACCGCGCCGGTTCCATCATCATCTACGAAGGCCGCTGGGAATTCTGCGAACATGGCGACTTCCGCGGCCAGTGCGTGGTGTACGGCCCGGGCCGCTATCCCTTCCTGGAAGGGATGAACAACCGCATTTCGTCGATGCGCCGCGTGCGCTGAGCTCTCTGAGCGTTACGCGCTCAGGAAAAGACGCCGCTGCGCGGAGCGGCTTCGCCTTCAAGCAGCGCGCGCAGGGTAAAGCGCAAGGGGTAAATGCCGCCGGGAGGCTTGCCGAGCTCGCTGGCGGTGCTGGTCTTGTACCTGAGCGGCGTTTTCGCGCCGTGCGCGGCATACACGTAGGCGCCGTCGGCAAGCAGGCCGGCGCCATCGAACGCGATCTCCTCATCGGTCGACAGGGCAACGACGCCGACGAAAGGCGTGCCGTCGGCGGCCACGAAATCGGCCGCAACCGATAGCGAAAGCGCGTCGCGCGGAATCGTGGCGCGTTCAAGCGGCCGGATCCAGGTCTCGTCCTGCGCGTCGTCCACCTCCTCATCCATGGCAAATTCCCAGATCGCAAACGCTTCCAGATCCTCGGAAGTGAGGGCATCGATCGGTTTGCGGGTCTGCAGTGTGGTTTCCATCGATGTTCACTCCTGATGAATTGATGAATGGATGGTGGACGACGACGCGATCCAGGCCGGTGGCTGGGTGCGGGCATCCGAGCAGTGTAGAGCGGAAATGGCAAGGTTGCAATAGGGCAACTATGGATGTTCTGGCCTGAATCAAAGCGTCTTGCGAGCAGTCAATAGAGTCCAAGTAAATCCGGCTTCAAATGCTTCCGTTACCGCCCGAGAGCATTCATGCCTGCACAATTTTCTGCCTTCTTTTCCGACACCGCCCAGACAAGCCGCCTGCTGCGCCTGCACACGTGCCTCGGTCCCGACCGGCTGCTGGCCGAATCGATGCGCGGCGAAGAAGCCATCGGCGAAGGGTATGCGTTCACGATCACTGCCCTGTCGCTGGATGCCGGCATCCCGCTGCGCACCCTGATCGGCCAGCCGGCCCTGCTCGAGCTGCTGACTGTCGACGCCGGCATGCCGCGCCCCTTTCACGGCTACCTGGCGGCGGCGGAACTGAACGGCGCCAATGGCGGCATGGCCCGCTATACGCTGAGTCTGCAGCCATGGAGCGCCTTTCTGGCGCATACCCGCGACAGCCGCATCTTCCAGGACATGAGCGTGCCCGACATCGTCGACACGGTTCTCAAGGCCTGGCAGGGACGTGGCCGGCTGGCTCCCGACTGGCGTTTCGATCTCGCCGATCCCGGCAGCTATCCGAAGCGCAGCCTGACCACGCAGTACCAGGAAAGCGACCTCGCGTTCATCGAGCGCCTGATGAGCGCGGAGGGCCTGTTTTATTACTTCGAGCATGAAGGCGATCCAGGCAGCCCGCGACTGGGCAGTCATCGGATGGTGATCGCCGACCACAATGGCGCCTTCCTCGCCAACCTCCAGTCGGCCGTGCGCTACACCCAGCCGGGCGCGGTGATGAAGGAGGACAGCATGGACCGCTGGCGCTGCGAAGTGCGGCAGCAGACGAATGCGATCGAACTCGCCAGCTGGGATTACCGCAGTCTCGATCGCCGTCCCGTCTTCTCATCCTCGATGCGCTCAAGGGAAGAGGAACTGGCGCAGCGCGACATGCCGGGACAGTACGCCTATCCGAACCGCAGCCACGGCCAGCGCCTGGCCGACCGCCGGCTGCAGCCCCTGGAAGCGCGCTGCGAGGTCTTCATCGGCGCCGGCACGGTACGCACCCTCGCGCCGGGAACGACATTCACGCTGTCGGGCCACGCCGTGCACGATGCGGAAGACGAAGACAAACGCCGCTTCCTCGTCACCCGCGCGCGCCACCTGATGCATAACAACCTGAGCGCCGAGATGAAGGCGGAGATCGCCGGTCGTCTTGGCGAGCCGCCGGCCTCGGATGGCAGGGCATACCTCGCCAGGCCCGGCGAACGTCCGCTGTACCGCAATCGCATCGACGCCATCCGCAGCAGCATTCCCTACCGCGCCTGTCCTTCATCGCATCCGCGGCCCACCATCCGCGGCCAGCAGACCGCCATCGTGGTCGGGCCGCCCGGCGCGGTCATTCACACCGACCGCGATCACCGGATCAAGCTGCAGTTCCACTGGCAGCGCGGCGCGGACAGCCACAATCGGCTGGACCATCCCCATCCCGACGGGCATACGGGAGCGCCTGGCGACGACAGCGCCGGCACCTGGGTACGCGTCGCCACGCCGCTGGCGCCGATCGCCGGTGCGAACTGGGGCAGCCACGCGCTGCCGCGCGTCGGGCAGGAAGTGCTGGTCGACTTCCTGGAAGGCGACATCGACCGCCCCGTGGTCATCGGCACGCTCTACAACGGCGCCGGCGCCCAGGACGCCCAGCACAACACCCGCAATCATGGCGCCGGTCCGGCGACCGGCAATGCGCCGCCCTGGTTCCCGGGCGAGGCCGGGGCACACGCGCATCCGGCCGTGCTGTCCGGCCTGAAAAGCCAGGCGATGCAGGCCAGCCAGCTTGGAACGAAAGCCTATAGCCAGCTGGTGTTCGACGACAGCCCCGGCCAGGCCCGCGTATCGCTGCAGCGGCATGCGAACGCCCACCAGGGCACGGCAGAGCTGAACCTTGGCCATGTGCGGCACCAGGCGGACAACCAGCGCCTCAAGACGGCCGGCCTTGGCGCGGAACTGAAGACCGCGCACGGGTTGGCCTTGCGTGCCGCGAAGGGCATGCTGCTGTCGGCGGATCGCCTGGCGGGTGGCGCGCAGATGGAGGCGCGCGGGGCGTGTGGACAGATCGATGCGAGCCGGGAGTTGCAGGAGAGTCTGGCGGGGACGGCGGGTAAGCACAATGCGGTGGTGAATGACGCAAGCGCCATCACCGGAATGAGGGACAGCGCCGAGGTGATCGGCACGATCGGCAAGGACACGTTTGCCTGGCCGGCGCCGCAGATTCAGCTTTCCAGTCCCGACGGCATCGTGGCCCTTACTCCGGCGGACGCAGTGCTGACGGCGGGCGCCACGACGACGATCTGCGCCGGCCAGGACATCGACTTTGCCGCACGAGGCAATGGCTATCGTGCCGCTGTCGCAGGGATCAGCCTGTTCACGTATGGCAAGGCAAACGCCAAGGACAAACCGAACCAGGAAACCGGGATCCTGCTGCATGCAGCAAGCGGCAAGCTGAGCACCCAAAGCCAGTCCGGCGAAACGCATCTCACGGCCGACAAATGCATCACGGTAGCGAGCATTGCCGCCAGCGTGAAGGCTGTCGGCAAGCAGCATGTACTGCTGACCGCCCAGGGCGCCTGCCTCAAGCTCGAAGCCGGCAACATCATGCTGCATGCGCCGGGGAAGGTGGAATTCAAGGCGAGCATGAAAGAGCTGGCCGGTCCAAAGGATGGGAGTGCCAGCGTTCCCGCGCTGCCTAAAGCCAGGGAAATCTATAACGAAGCTTTCGTCATCAGGAATGAAGAGACGAAAGAACCGATGGCCTACGTCCGCTACCGGCTGGAATCGGCCAGCGGCGTCACGATCGAAGGCATCACCGATGCCCTGGGACGCACCCAGCGCATTTTTACGGCAAAGAGGGAAGACCTCAAGCTGTACCTGCCCAAAGACGAGTGATATCCCTACCGGAGCGTCATGATGAGCGAATCGCTTGCTGCCGTTAAATCCACCCCGACGACCACGCCTCGCGACACCTATATCGAATTCGAGCATACGCTGACGGATGGGGTCCTGCTCTACCGTCCGGACGACAACTCTTTCATCGCACTCTATCCGGACGAGTGGCTGGAATGCCGCAAGGATGGGCATGAGAACAAGACCGCCATCGAAGAGCTGCAAGAAGCCAACCGGGCGGTCACCGAAAAATCCCTCGCGCTGCAGCACCTGCTGGAGCAACCGAATTCGGCGAAAGCCGACATTGCGCGAGCGCAGAAAGAGCTCGATGAAGCCCTGAATACCCTGTCTCAGAAAAGCGATGCGGCCAAAAAGCGGGTCGAGGCGATCACGAATCTGAAAACCGATCCGAAGAAACTGGTCGAATTGGTCCCGCTGACGATGAAGCGCATGGAGGGAAGAACGCATACGCCGATTTATGTTAGCGCCCAGTCCTTGAAGAAGGCCCTGGATGACAAACGCGTGTACATGGTCGATGGTTCGGCCGAGCGAAAAAAGGCCCCGAAAGAAAAGGTCTTCAACGGCACGACGCTTAATGTGCAAGAGGTCCGGAAACGCGTTGCGAGCCAGGTGCAGGATATAGCGAAGTTTGAGAAGAAATGGAAATGGGCGCCGAAAGATGCGGATCACTTCAGCGGCATCCTGACGGACTGGGCCAAGGTGATGGGGGCTTCGGCAACGAGCTTCCTGGAGCGGGGGCAGAAAGAAATCATCGAAGGCATCGTTGGCGCGGAAAAGAGCGACCCCAACAATCCTTACCGTGTTGTCGACATGAAGCCCGAAGCTCAGTTCCTGCGCTGGACAGCAGGCGCCGGCGCCGAAGCCACCTTTATGCCGTGTCAGGGCAATTTCTTCGACAAGCGCGACAAGAACATGGCCCAGCGCTTCAAACGGGCTGCAAAGGCCGCACAGTTCAGCATCAAGGCCAATGCCGAGGCTTCCTTTGCCGTGGGGGAAGCCAAGGTCGAGACCATCATGTATTTGCCGCATGCTGCGGGCTGGCATTTGGACACGACCGTCATTGATCAGCCGCTTGATCTTGGCTACTTCCGGCTGCGCGGTGACCTGACGTTATATGCACTCGCCGGAGCGAGTCTCGCACTTGAAGCAGGCGCTTCGTTGATGGTAACGGGAGATAAGCAGGGATTACGAGGCACACCAAAGAATCAGAGCGGTACCAAGGCCAAGATCGGGGCAAAGGGTGAAGTCAAATTATTTGCCGGGCTGAAGGAAGGGGTGAATCTGGCGGGAGCCTTGCAGTGGTTGAATCCGGAAGGGTTTGTTAACCCGGGAAAGCCCAAGAAGGCAGATATCAACAAGGCGATTGCAGCATATGTCGATATGGCGACAGTTAGCGCTGATGCAGCTCTAATTCAGGGACTTGCTGCGACGCTGGGTTTCGAATGCGCTTATCGTAACGGGAATTTTGTGATTGCTGCGAAAGCAGGAGCGTGCTTAGGTTTGGGAGGCTCGGGCAGTGTAGGCGCAAACGTTGGCTTAGAGCAAATTGCTCAATTTTTCATGTGCATCGCTCATCAATTAAAACAATCTGATTATAAGAAAATTCCTCAGTTGATTGGCGAAGCTGATTTTTACATATTTAATCAAATTTTGTATCTCACCACTGCTACAAGCAGATCACTTGAGAGTTTTTTTAGAGTCAAAGCGAGCATGATTGAAAACATGTATAACGAAACCAGTTCAGCAATCCAACAAGCCGGGGCGCGGTTTATTAAAACAATAGAAGATGGATTAAAATCCGGCTGGRGTTGGCATTCATATTTACCGCCGGAGTCGCGAGGCGCATTAATCAAAAGTCTTATTGAAGCGTCCAAGACATCCAGCGTAACAAATGATGATCTGCGAAAATCTGCTGCATTTTCAATTAACGAAATACTGAYGACAGCACAATCAGCCAGGCATCTCAACAAGACCCTTGAGCGAGTTACGTTCTCGATTGGTCAGAAATCAGATCCAAATCAAGCAGTTCAGTCAATTAATTCGATCACTGTGGGAACGACTTTCGAGAACTGTGTTACCCGCTGCGAGGTTCGACTAGCGGCAGCAAACCCTCTAAAAGGGAGGCCATTCCTTCGTAATGACGATCCTGATTTTCGAGTTGCAGAGTTTCCACTCCATCATCCCGGATATTTTACTTAGATTTCTTTGCTCCATCAGTAACACAGCGAAAATTCTGATCTATATAGCCAGAATAACCGGAAAATGGCACCTCGACTCTTTTTTCATAATCAAAGCCATTTGGATAATTTTCATGCTGTGGCTGCGGTATCGCCGATGTTCTCATGAATACCATTGCCGAAATTTCAGCATACCCTCCCACACTGCCCCGCAATACTTTCTTAAGTCCGTTAGCGGGTCCGGGAGGGTTGCTTTTCGGCGAGTTTTTATAATATTCCTCATCAAACCAGTCGTTGACCCATTCTCCGCTATCCTCAGACATACCGTATAGGCCAGCTGGGTTAGGAGGAAATCCTCCGACCTCCGGCGGCGGCGGTTGCTTTATCTCGTGACGCCAATCCTTTGGAAAGTTCCGAGGACGATCGATTTTCCCATTATCGGTAGCGAATAGAACACGTTTTCCACCTGATCGGGCGGCATATTCCCATTGCGCTTCTGTGGGCAAATCGAATGACAGTTTGGTCAACTTTCCCAGCCATTGACAATATGCCTTGGCCCCATACCAGCTGACCCCAGCAGGACGTCTGGGCTGCCGGCTACCAATACTGAATTTGTCCATATTGATACGTTCATTGCCAGTCACGTCCGTGAATACATCGAAGTCGTCATACGTCACTTTGTAAGCCATCATCGAAAACCCATCCAAGGTCACCTTGTGCAAAGGACGTGACCAGGCATCAGGATCGTAATGCTGACCAGTTTCAGTCCCCCAATCCCCCATCTCGAAAGTGCCACCCTTCAGCGGACGTAATGAACTCTTCACCTTCGCGATCAACGCCTTGATGCGCGCGTCAAGATCGGCATTCGAAGGCCGCTGCCCTGGCGACGTGTCCGCTCGAGCCGACACTGTGCTGGCCTGCAATCCAGTAGACAAGATCAGAGCGCTGATGAATACGGAAGTACGCTTCATGGGCCAATACCTTTAAAAATCGGTGAGCCTCAGGAAGGAAGTTCAGAAGATCGCACCAGCGCAACCATCCTGCGATACGGATCTTCATTACCGACACAAAGGACCGGCGCACCACGCTCAAGCGCGAAATGCCGCCCCAACGCCAGCGCAGCAAAAAATCGAACCGCCCCACATCTCCCGCTGGCGACGCCAACACGGACCACGTCATCCGTTTCGTCCAGTCGGGGTAACCCGGCCGCTTTAAGCGCCAACAGTTCGAGTACGCGGCTCGGGCGCTGGCCAGTATCGGCCATTACCATCGCCACATCGGAAGCATCGATCCCACTGCGTTGGAAAGCACGTTCCGACAATTCCCCCAGCAAGCTGGAATCGACACGCTTGGTCTCGTCGGCCGACGAATCCAGATGCGCCTCCTCGATTCCATCCAGCACCGCAATCATCGAAGATTCGGCCAAGCTGAGCTGATCCGTTATCAGAAGCCCGACCGCGCCTTCGCCCGGAATATGTCCGTGAGGTTGTGTTGACGTGAACAGGGAACCATTCGCCGCCCAGCGCGCTACCGACTCGTCGCCAATATGCGAAGCAAACGCCACGACCATGGCGATCAATGGCGCATTCTCTGCACCAGCACTGTGGGCCAGCCGATTGATTACCGCCGACGGAGACACATCGTCCGCAAGCGCAGGGGGTTCCGTCGTCACGATGACATGGTCGCTTGGCCAGCCGTAGCGTGCCACGGTCTGCTTGAGCCACATGCCGGCCGCGCGACCTTGTGCGGCATCCCATTCAGCCGGCAATAACGGTATCAGTTGCAGCCTTGCCTGCGTATCCACCTGGTACAGGATTGGTCCCGCAGCCTGTGCGGCCAGTTCGGCAACCACGGCGCTTGCCAGCGTCAACGCACGCCATTGCTCGTCATTGAACCGCAGTCCGGTCATGCCATTCAGGGCCAGCCATTCCCCGATTTCATCCTGCAGCGTTTCGTCCACGGCGTGATTGCAGCGCGCCGCCATGATGGGAAAACCATCCTCATCGACCAATTCCCTGTCGAGATCGGCGCGCGCCTTGTTATCGGTGATGGCCGAGGCCAATTCGTCGGGTGATGCGCCATGCGGCAACCGCAGCGAAGCCGCCAATATGGCCAGCGGACGGGTTTGCGACGGTGCAGCCGATGCTTTTGCTGGCGTGGAGACGGCGCTAGCGGCTGGCGCGGCGACCGGTCGGGCAATCAGCTTTTGGCCAATGAAGCCAATCAGCACCAGGCAGGCCGGCAAGCCGAGCAGGTAGAGCAGCAACTCACCCGTTGCCGGGTTCGCTTTGGTCGTGCGCCAGTAAACGATCGCGCTTCCCCAGCAGGCGACAACGATAAATGTAGTCAGAAAAAGGGATTTGAGCCAGGAAGGTAGAACGCGCTCACCGGCTGGCAGGGCAGGATGTGTGGACATCGTCGCGCTCAGATCTTGTCGATGGTGGTTTGCTGACCTGCGATCAGGACAGCGCCGCAAGAAGTCTTGTCGCCGTCGCGCGCGGCCGGCTTGCCGTCGACGATCAAGGTCGTGTCTCCGCTGGCGATCGTGACCGTGCCATGCTTTGAACAATTGACCTTGTCACCCATGCGGGCGATGCCGACGCCATCGATATCGCTGTATGGCGAGGCTTCGATGACGCTGCCGCCGTGGGAGATCTTGTCACCGAATCTGATCAATGGTCTTGCCATATGAATCTCCTCTCAAAACATTCCACATTTAATAGTGACTCGTGGCAATCGCCATGACGTCGCGCAAGTATCGAATTTAGCGCTGCTATATCTTGGCAAGCCTTGGTCCCTGTTGAAAAACCCCGATCACCTGCATGGAGGCGCACATGAAATATCCAAAATTGCTGCTGTTACTTCCCCTGCTGGGTTCCTTGGCCGGCTGCGGAAAACCAGTTCCAAAAGAAAAATTCTTGTATGTCGGCGAGTGGCAAGAAAAGGCGATGTATCTGCTGATTACGCAAGACGGCTCCGTCAAGTACAAACGTTTAAAGGACGGTGGCACGACCTCAGTGGATGGCCCACTAAAAGGGTTCAACGGAGACAATTTCGAAGTAGGGTTGGGCCCCATGGCGACGACTTTCGTCGTAAGCAAACCGCCGTATCAAGACGGCGTGCAGTGGAAAATGGTCGTCGATGGCCTCGAGCTGACGAAAACCGATTAATCCCTGAAGCTGCCGGCACAACGGAACCCGCATCCGAATACCTACGCTTTGCCGCCAGGGAGAGGCGCCAGCACCGCAGGCGCACTCTCCCCGCCCTCAAACAAATGCTGCCCACCCTTCACACTGAACTTCCCTGGGCAGGCAAACGTAATATCCCCACCCGCCAGCGTCACCGTCGCCGGCCCCGCCTGCAGCACGATCTTGTCCCTGGCCTTGATCTCGATGCCGTCGTTGACGGAAATGACCGTCACCGCCCCTTCCGCCAGGATCTCCAGCTGGTCCGTATGCGCCTGCAGCGACACCGGCCCGTTGCCGGCGATAGCCTGGATGCCGCCGCCGTGCGTGAACAGGCCTGCGGCCTGGCCGGCCACCGAGGACACCGTATGCGCCGCCGTCATGTGCAGGTTCGATTGCGTGGTCCAGTGCAGCTGCTGTCCGGCGTAGATGACGGTGGAGGCAGGCGTCGCCCAGTTGATGCCGGCGGCCGCATCCATCAGCACGATCGCCGCGCCGAACTTTTCCACCGGCTGCTCCGCATCCAGCTCGCGCATGCCCGCTTGTGCTTTCAAGGCCGGCTGTCCGCCGACCGCGCCGGCATACCTGCCCTTCGCCTGCGGATCGATCTGCTCGTTGAAGTCCGCCTGCGCCTGCGCCGCCTCCTTGCTGAACAAGGCCTGCTGCTGGGAGGCCGCGCCGGCCATCGCATCGTTCAGCGAACGCGCGCCCTTGAACAGCGAGAGCGCCTCTGCCGCATCCATCTGGGTCGACGCGCCCTCGGCACGCGCACTGGTCGACAGCAGCACGCCTTCGCCGCCGCGCAGGACGGCCCAGGCATCGGTGCGCAGTTCGAAGCCGCTGCCGCGAAAGCGTCCGCGCTGGGCCGAGCCGGGCGGCTGGTCGACCAGGTAGCCGAGGTTCAGCTGGGTCGCCGCACTGCTGGTGGCCAGGCGCATGCGCAGCTGGCCCTGCGTGTCGTCGAGCTGCCACTGGTTCCAGCCGCCGCCGTCGAAGTTATGGGTGTGGATCCCGGACAGCACGCCCGCATGCTTGATGCCGGAATCGACGCCGGCCGCGAACGGCGGCGGGTCCGATCCGGTGTAGAGCTGGGCGACGATCACGGGGCGGTCGATGTCGCCTTCGATGAAGTCGACCAGCACTTCGGTGCCGATGCGCGGCGTGAACTGCGTGCCCCAGTTGGGCCCCGCCAGCGCTTCCGCCACGCGCACCCAGGTGCCCGAGCTGTCGTCGCCGGGGGCGCAGCCTTCGGGGTCGCTGTTGTGGGCCAGGCCGCCGGGGTTCGGATTGCGCCCGCGCTGCCAGGGAAACTGGATCCTCACCTGGTGGTCGCGCGTGGTGGTCGCCACCGCATCGGGCAGGCCGACCACCAGCGCCGTCTGCGGTCCGGGTGCGGTGCACGGCTGCGGCGCGGTCACCGCATCCGGGATGATGGCGGCCACGTCGCGCACGCATGCGAAGGTATTGCGGTAGATGCCGTCGATACCGGCCGGCCGCAGGTTGTTGCGCGCCTGATGGCGCACCCACAGCACGACGAAGGCGTTCTCTCCCTCCGGATAGCGCTCGTGCTGGCTCAGGTTGAACGCGTACCCGGCCGCCAGCCGGCGCACCGAGCCCGCGCCTTCGAAACGCTTGTTGTCCAGCTCCAGCGCCTGCAGCATCAGCCGGCAGTGCCGGCCGGCTTCGTCGCTGCTGGCTGCGATGCGCTCGCCGCTGCCGTCATAGATCGCCATCCCGGGCAGCTCGCCGGCATCCAGGTGGGACTGCTGCTCCGCGCCCGGCGCCATCAGCTGCGACGGAGCCCAGCTGCTGATGGCGACGCCATTGGCCGCGACCTGGCGCCGCGCGCCGAAGACGTCGATGCTGTCGTCCTGCTCGGTGGCGCGCACGCCGTGGAAGCGGATGGTGTCGCCGCCCGGCGTGGCGGGCGCCGGCGCCTTGCCGTCGAAGATGAGCAGGCGGTGTCCATCCTGGTCGTGCTCGAAGCGCCAGCTCAGGCCCTCCGAGGCCAGTACCCGCATGAAGAAGGCGAGATCGCTCTCGCGGTACTGGGTGCAGACCGGGCGCGTGGACAGCGGCTGCGTCAGGTCGAAGTCGAAGCGCAGCTGTGGATAATCCGTCAGCAGTTCGGTGACGATGTCGCGCGCGTTCTTGTCCTGGAAGATGTAGCTGTCGCGGCGCAGCGCCAGCAGGGACAGCGCCGGCTCCAGCCGCAGGCGGTAGCGCGCCATGCCGCCATCCGCGCCCGTCCATGAAGCCTGGGTGCACAGGCCGTGCCAGGCGCGCCGGCTGCCGTCCGGCTTCAGGATCGCCACGCTGAGTGATTCGCCGATGAAGGGCGACAGTTCGAGATCGGCCGACACGCTCAGCGCATCGATGTCGAAGCAGAACAGTTCGTTGACGCCCTCACGGCCCGTGAAGCGCTCCACCACCAGCGATTCGGGCAGATCGCCATCCTGTGCGCTCGCAAGCGTGATGAGCCGCGCGTGCTGGCTCAGTCCTTCGCCGAAGACGCTACCCATCTCAGGCCGCCACCGCCAGCAGTTCGAGCTTGAGCTCCTTCATCCCCGACGGCACGTAGATCGACACCGACTGCGCCTGCAGCATGCGCTCGACCATCTGCCCTTTGGATTCGAGCACGAAGTAGCAGGTGTCGGGGCGCACCGGTACCGCTGCCGGCAGCTGGGGCGCGTACTGCAGGCGCACGCCGGGCAGGGCGGACAGCACGCATTTCTCGACGTCGTCGGGAGCGCCGACCTTGAAGCGCAGCGGCACCGTATCGACCAGCTCCAGCGCCGGGATGTCGGCCGAGACGGCGATATAGAAGGTGGTCTTGTCGTCGATCTTGCCCGAGTCGAGCATGCCGTGGTGGTAGCTGGGCCGCACCTCGCTGAGGACGATGGCGAAGTACTTCGACGAGATCACGGTATCGAGCAGCTCGCGCACGATCTGGTGGAGCTTCAGGAAGGCCGGGCCGGGATCCGCATGCTGGTAGGGCGGCAGGTCGGCCAAGGTCCAGCTCTTCGAGAAGGTCATCAGGGAGCCGGCGGTGGCGAGCAGCTGCTCGTACAGGCGCTCGGGATGCAGGTCCGGGTGGTGCAGATAGTGGGTCAGCGCCGCGCAGGCCGTGCTGGTCGTGTGCAGCAGCCAGAACGAGGACATGTCGCCGGAGCGGAACTCGATCACGTTGCGGCTCGGCTCGCGGTGGTGGCCGTACAGGGCGCTGACCTTGGCCTGCAGCGCGTCCAGCAGGCGGCGCAGCTGCAGGTGCAGGATCGGCGCGGCGCCGACCGACAGGCTGGGCGGCACGAAGCCCGGATCGAGTTCGAAGCCGCCGGCGGCGGCGCGGCGCAGGCGCAGCAGCGGGAAACAGGTATAGGCATCGCGCGGCTCGAACTCGGCCACCAGGCGCACCGTCTTCTTCAGGTAGGCCAGCTGGGCCGGGGAGGCCTGGGTGTAGAGGTCGGGCGTCTCCTGGTTCGCCTGCACGAAGCGGGCCGTGGTGCTGTCCTCGCCGGGCGGAACGAAGTTGCCGCTGAAGGGTTTCAGTCCCGGCAGGGCGGCGTAATAGGTCACGCTCTGCTGGTTGTGGCGGGACTGCAGCAGGTTCAGGTCGACCGTGGGCGGCAGCTCGTCGGGCCCCGGCGCGTCGACCAGTTCGCCGTCCTGGAAGCGCAGCGCCAGCGCCAGGATGCGCAGCACGTTGCTGCCAAGGGCATCGCGGTCGACTTCCAGCCGCTCCACGCCCCAGGCATAGGGATGAACGGCATCGATGCTCTTGTAGAGACGGTGTTCGTGGTATTGGTCCTGGCGCTGGAAGTGCTGCGGACGCAGCAGCAGGCCCTCGCCCCAAAGTACCTTGCTGTTCATGTCGCGTTCCCTCCTGTCGAGTCCACAACCATAGCTTTTTCGTGGCGCCCTTTTTACGGGAACCCGGTTGGGTCTTGCTCCCGCTCAATGTTTTGGTAGCGCCTTCCCAACTGAACTATTTTTTCGGCGGCGTCTATGTAAGACTCTCGGCTGGATCACGCGAGGGGATGCCGATGAAGGGTTTCACGCCTGGTTTATTCGACCGCCTGCTCGGTGTGCCGACGCGTGGCGCCGGCAGCGCCACGGTGTCGCGGATCTCGGCCGAGGACTTGAAGGATGCGGTCGCGCGCGACCTCGAGGCCCTGCTGAACACCCGTGCCGTGATCCCGGAAGCGCTGCTCGAGGACTACCCCGAATGCAGCAATTCGATCCTGAACTACGGCCTGAGCGACTTCGCCGACCGCTCGCTGTCCAGCCCCACCGACCGCGCCCATATCTGCACCTGCCTGGAACAGGTCATCGGGCGCCACGAACCGCGCCTGCGCAACGTGAAAGCCTCGCTCGAGATCAGGGAGGGCGCGGTGAACCGCCTGAATTTCTCGATCACGGCGCTGCTGGTGGCCAGCAGCTCGCAGGAGCCGGTCAACTTCGACGCCGTGCTGCAGCGCTCCACGCTCCAGTACAGCATCAGCAAGGCAGGACGGACGGCGGTGGCGGCGCCGTCCGCGCCCGCGCCGGTGGGAGCCTGAGGTGGAACTGCTACTGCCGTATTACGAGCGCGAGCTCGGTTACCTGCGCCGCAACCTGCGCGACTTCGCGGAACGCTATCCGAAGATCGCCGGCCGCCTCCTGATCAGCGGCGAGGTATGCGAGGACCCGCACATCGAGCGCATGATCGAGTCCTTCGCGCTGCTCAACGCGCGCATCGCCAAGCGCCTCGACGACGATTATCCCGAGTTCACCGAGGCGCTGTTCGAGGTACTGTATCCGCACTACCTGCGGCCCTTCCCCTCGTGCTCGATCGCGCGCATGGACGTCGCCGCCGCCGCCGCGCAGCAGACCGGCGCCAGCATCATCCCGCGCGGCACCCAGCTGAATACCCGGCCGGTGCGCGGCGCCGCCTGCACCTTCCGCACCGTCTACCCGGTCTGCGTGGCGCCGCTGGAACTCGCCGAGGCATCGTTTTCCGCCATCATCCGCTGCCCGGAAGCGGTAAGGCTGCCGGGCGGCGCCGGCGCCGGCCTCAAGCTCAGCATCGCCGCAACCGGCGAGCAGGCGCCCGGCCAGTTGCAGCTGGCGCGGCTGCGCGTGTTCATCGACGGCGAGCCTTCGTTCTGCGCGGCCCTGCGCGATGCGCTGTTCATGCGCACCGTCGGCGCCTGGGCCGAAGCCGACCGCAGCGGACGCTGGGTGCCGCTGGACGCGATCCCGATCCATGCCGCCGGCTTCGACGACGACGATGCCCTGATCGACTTTCCGGCGCGTTCCCATCCCGCCTACCGGCTGCTGACCGAGTACTTCTGCTTCCCCGAAAAATTCAACTTCTTCGACATCGACCTCGCCGCGCTGGCGGGCGCGCTGCCGGCGGGGAGCAGGACGCTCACCCTGCACCTGGCGCTGTCCGGCCTGCGCGCCGATTCGAACACCGCGCGCATGCTGGAGACGCTGTCGACGAACAACGTGCTGCTCGGCTGCACCCCGGTGGTCAACCTGTTCCGCCAGAAGGGAGAGCCGATCCGCCTGACCCATGCCAGCGCCAGCTATCCGGTGCTGGCCGATGGGCGCCGCGCCTTCGCCTACGAGGTGCAGACGATCGAGTCGGTCTCGCTGGTGCGCCAGACGCCGCAGGGCGAATCCATCATCGAATACCAGCCCTTCTATTCGCTCAAGCATGCGCAGGCGCCTTCGATCGGCGGCCATTACTGGGCCCTGCGGCGCGACGAGACCCTGCGCGACAGAAGCCCGGGCTTCGAGACCCAGATCACGATCGTCGACGTCGACTTCGATCCCGCCGCGGTGGAGACCGACACGCTGAACCTCGAACTCATCTGCACCAACCGCGACCTGCCTTCCCAGCTCGCCTACGGCCAGCGCGGCGGCGACCTGTTCCTCGAAGGCGGATCCAGCGTGAAGTCGATCGTTTTCCTGCGCAAGCCCACCAATTCCTGGCGCTTCGAGCACGGACGCGGCACCCACTGGCGCCTGATCTCCCACCTGTCGCTGAACCACCTGTCGCTGACCTCGGACGGCATCGACGCCTTCCGCGAGATGCTGGCCCTGTACGACCTGCCGCGCTCGGCCTCTTCGCAGCGCCAGATCGCCGGCATCAATGGCATCGAACAAAAGGCCGCCAGCGCCTGGCTGCCGGGGAATCCGTTCACCTGCCTGGTGCGCGGGGTCGAGGTGCGCCTGACCATCGACGAGGAAGCCTTCGTCGGCAGCGGCATCCACGCCTTCGCCCACCTGATCGAGCGCTTCCTGGCCCTCTACGTCCACGCCAACAGCTTTACCAGGCTGACCATCGTCTCGCACAAGACCGGAGAGGAGCTACTCGCATGTTCGCCAAGAAGCGGCGATTCGAGCCTGCTGTAATCGAGCGCCTGTTCAAGGAACCCTGGCGCTTCGAATACTTCCAGGCGGTGCGCCTGCTCGAGCTCTGGCTCAGGCGCCAGCGCCAGTCCCGGCTTGACCCGGTGGCGCAGGTGCTGCGCTTCCGGAATTCGACCTCGCACGGCTTCCCGGCCAGCCAGCTCGAAGCCATCCACCTCGAGACCCACGACGACGAAAGCCTGCGCCACGTCCACCTCACGCCCGCCTTCATGGGCCTGTTGGGCTGCAACGGCGTGCTGCCGGCCCACTACAACGAACGCATCGCCGAGCACGAGCAGCGCCACAAGGACGAAGGCCCGCGCGCCTTCCTCGACACCTTCTCGAACCGCTCGCTGGCCCTGTTCTACGAAGCCTGGCGCAAATACCGGCTGCCCTTCAAGTACCAGCTCGAGGGCAGGGACAGCTTCCTGCCCCTGCTGCTCGGGCTGGCCGGCTTCGGCAATGCCGCGCTGCGCCAGCGCCTGGCGCAAGGACACAACGGCGCGGTGCTCGACGAATCGGTCGGCTACTTCGCCGCCGCGATCCGGCACCGGCCGGCCTCCAGCAGCCAGCTCGCGCGCGTGCTGAGCGAATACTTCGGCCAGCCGGTGGCGGCCGAACAGTTCGTCGGCCAATGGTACGAGGTGCCGCCCGCGCAGCAGACCATCCTCGGCCAGGCCACCGCCGTGCTGGGCGCCGGTGCGATGGCGGGCGTGCGCGTGTGGCAGCGCGACCTGCGCCTGCGCCTCGTGATCGGACCGCTGGACCGCGCCAGCTTCGGCGCCTTCCTGCCCGGTGGCCTGGCGGCGAAAGCCCTGCACTCCCTGCTGACCCTGTTCACCGGCGTGACCCTCGAATACGAAGTGGAACTGGTGCTGCGCGCGGCCGACGTGCGCGAGGTCACCCTGCGGGATGGCACCCATATCGGCCGCCTGGGCTGGGATGCCTATCTGGTCGACGGTCCCCAGCAC
Source organism: Massilia sp. 05N420 (assembly GCF_056397205.1). Classification (NCBI taxonomy): domain Bacteria; kingdom Pseudomonadati; phylum Pseudomonadota; class Betaproteobacteria; order Burkholderiales; family Oxalobacteraceae; genus Massilia; species Massilia sp. 05N420. Next base: position 55,334 of record NZ_JBFTMX010000010.1, on the reverse strand, counting down.
GCGGACCGCCGCGACGTGCGTTACGAACTGAATTCGCTGTAGCCGCCCTCGTCGTCGAACAGGCCTTCCCCATCCCAGCAGCGCAGGCCTGCCGCGGCCTGGCCCGACACCGCCTTGCCGGCAAGGCCCAGATTTGCGGCCAGGCGCGGGAAGGCGCGGCAGTAGCTCGACTGTACCCCGGCCAGGCGCGCCAGCCTGGCATGGCTCAGCACCATCCCGTCCGGCACGGCGCGCAGCACTCGGGCCACCCGCAGGCGCCAGTCCTCATCCCAGGCCGGCAGCATGCGGCCCAGGTCGCGGATGCGGTCGCCGGGCCGGATGACGCCGCCGGCCAGCACGCGCGCCAGCACGTCGCGGCGCGGGCCGATCCGCGCCGCCACGCCGGCCTGGAAGGCATCGAGGTGGCCGCAGGCTTCGCACTGGAACATCAGCCGCAGCAGGATCTCGTCGCCGATGCGCAGCACACTGCCGGAGACCAGCTGCGAAGTGTCGAAGTCGACCAGCAGGTTCTCGCCCAGCGCCTGCGCGGGCAGTTTGAAATCGGCATAGGCCGGGGCGCCGGCCAGCAGCACCTGGCGCGGCGACAGCGGATCGGCATGGCGCTCGCCGGCCAGGCCCACGCCGGCGATGGCCTCGGCATGCGGCGCGCCGTCCGCCAGCGCCAGCACCTGCCCGAGTCCTGCACCGATCATCATGTGTTCATCCCCAAAAAAGCGTCGTCCCCGCGGAGGAGGGGACCCAAGTTTGCAAGCGCTTTCATAGCGCGAACAAAACTTGGATCCCCGCCTGCGCGGGGACGACGGATTCAAGAGCGCGGCCCTAAGGTATTCAAGGGCCCGGTCCTCCGTGGAGAACCTGCTTCTATCAGGCAGCCGAAGCCAGTGCCTGGTTGARGGTCGCGCTCGGACGCATCACGGCTTTCACCTTGGCGTTGTCCGGCTGGTAGTAGCCGCCGATGTCGACCGGCTTGCCCTGGATTTCCAGCAGCTCGGCCACGATCTTCTGCTCGTTCTCGGCCAGGGTCTCGGCCAGCGGCGCGAAGAAGGCGGCCAGCTCGGCATCCTCGGCTTGCTGCGCCAGTTCCTGGGCCCAGTACAGCGACAGGTAGAACTGGCTGCCGCGGTTGTCGAGTTCACCGGTCTTCGGCGACGGCGACTTGCGGTTGTCCAGCAGCTTGCCGGTGGCGGCGTCCAGGGTCTTGGCCAGCAGTTTGGCTTTCGCGTTGCCGGTCTTGATGCCCATGTCTTCCAGGCTCACCGCCAGTGCCAGGAACTCGCCCAGCGAATCCCAGCGCAGGTGGTTTTCTTCGGTCAGCTGCTGCACGTGCTTCGGTGCCGAGCCGCCGGCGCCGGTTTCGTACATGCCGCCGCCCGCCATCAGCGGAACGATCGACAGCATCTTGGCGCTGGTGCCCAGTTCCAGGATCGGGAACAGGTCGGTCAGGTAGTCGCGCAGGATGTTGCCGGTCACCGAGATGGTGTCCAGGCCGCGGGCCACGCGCTCCAGGGTGTAGCGCATCGCGCGCACCTGCGACATGATCTGGATGTCCAGGCCGGTGGTGTCGTGATCCTTCAGGTAGGTCTTGACCTTCTTGATCAGTTCATTCTCGTGCGGGCGGTACGGGTCCAGCCAGAACACGGCCGGCATGCCGGAGTTGCGGGCGCGGGTGACGGCCAGCTTGACCCAGTCGCGGATCGGTGCGTCCTTCACCTGGCACATGCGCCAGATGTCGCCCTTCTCGACGTTCTGCGACATCAGGACTTCGCCGGTGGCGAGGTCGGTGATGTTGGCGACGCCGTCTTCCTGAATCTCGAAGGTCTTGTCGTGCGAGCCGTATTCCTCGGCCTGCTGCGCCATCAGGCCCACGTTCGGAACGGTGCCCATGGTCTTCGGATCGAAGGCGCCATGCCATTTGCAGAAGTTGATGATCTCCTGGTAGATACGGGCGAAGGTCGATTCCGGCAGCACGGCCTTGACTTCCTTCAGGCGGCCGTCGGCGCCGTACATCTTGCCGCCGGCACGGATCATGGCCGGCATCGACGCGTCGACGATCACGTCGTTCGGCGAGTGGAAGTTGGTGATGCCCTTGGCCGAATCGACCATGGCCAGTTCCGGACGGTGCTCCTGGCAGGCGTGCAGGTCGCGGATGATCTCTTCGCGCTGCGAATCCGGCAGGGTGGCGATCTTGTTGTACAGATCGGCCATGCCGTTGTTGACGTTCACGCCCAGGCTGTCGAACAGGGCGCCGTGCTTTGCGAAAGCGTCCTTGTAGAAGATGCGCACGGCGTGGCCGAACACGATCGGGTGCGAGACCTTCATCATGGTCGCCTTCACGTGCAGCGAGAACATCACGCCGGTCTTGCGCGCGTCTTCGATCTGCTGTTCGTAGAAGTCCAGCAGGGCCTTGCGGCTCATGAACATCGAATCGATGACCTCGCCGTCCTGCAGGGAGACCTTCGGCTTCAGCACGATGGTCTGGCCGCTCTTGGTCAGCAGTTCCATCTTGACGTCGCGGGCGCGGTCGAGGGTCATCGACTTCTCGCCGTGGTAGAAGTCGCCGTGGGTCATGTGCGACACGTGGGTGCGCGAGGCCGGCGACCATTCGCCCATCGAGTGCGGGTTCTTGCGGGCGTATTCCTTGACGGCCTTCGGTGCGCGGCGGTCGGAATTACCTTCGCGCAGGACCGGGTTCACGGACGAGCCGATGCACTTGCCGTACCTGGCCTTGATCTCTTTTTCTTCGTCGGTCTTCGGATCGGCCGGGTAGTCGGGCAGGTTGTAGCCCTTGCCCTGCAGTTCCTTGATCGCGGCGGTCAGCTGGCCTACCGAGGCGCTGATGTTCGGCAGCTTGATGATGTTGACTTCCGGCGTCAGGGTCAACTTGCCCAGCTCGCTCAGGGCATCGGGCACGCGCTGTTCCGGCGTCAGGCGCTCTGGGAACTGGGCCAGGATACGGGCAGCGACCGAGATGTCGCTTTCCTGGATGGTGATGCCGGCGGGCTTGGTGAAGGTGCTGATGACGGGCAGGAAGGCGTGGGTGGCCAGCAGGGGCGCCTCGTCGGTAAGGGTGTAGATGATGGTCGAATCGCTGCTCATACGCTTTTTCCTCGGTGTTCGCGAAGGTAAGGGAAACTAATACTAAAAAGATATCAACTGTCTGGGCTCGCGGATCGCGCACGCCATCAGGCGATGATGTCAGGCGATGATCCTAACCGATCTACTCCGATGCGAGGAGCTTTTCGCCAGGCGGATCATTTTGCCGCATGGCCAAGTCTTATATAAGACAGAAGACAAGCGCCATATTATGCACCGCTTTTCAGGCGGACACCACCCTTTCGCGCTTTTCGGCGTCAAGCGCGCGCCGCCAGTGGCAGGTTTGCTTCATCCTGCGGCAACGCGAGTCTGGCGACCGATCCGGAGGCTCCCATGCTTTCCTGGCGCATCCTTATACCCTTGTCCCTACTGCTGACCGCCTGCGGCGGCGGTGGCGGTACCTCCGGCGGCGGCACACCGGTGCTGCCTCCCACACCGCCGCCCGCCGCCCTCACCCTGGCGCTGGCCCCCTTCGCCACCAACCTGTCCAGTCCCACCTTCCTCACCGCACCGCCGGGCGACGCGCGCCAGTTCATCGTCGAACGCGCCGGCCGCATCCTGGTCATGCAGGGCGGCAGCCTGCTGGCCCAGCCCTTCCTCGACCTGCGCAGCGTCACCGACGTCGCCGGCGAGGGCGGACTGCTGTCGATGGCCTTCGATCCCGGCTATGCGACCAACGGCCGCTTCTACGTCTACCGCACGAATGCGAATCACGACATCGTGGTCGAGCGCTACACGGTGTCCGGCGATCCCAACCGCGCGGATGCCGCGTCGGCGCTCGCCATCATCCAGATCCCGCACCCGACCTATATCAATCACTTCGGCGGCCTGGTCGCCTTCGGTCCCGACGGCTATCTCTACCTCGGCACCGGCGACGGCGGTTCCGAAGGCGATCCGAACGGCAATGCGCAGAACCTGGGCTCGCTGCTGGGCAAGATGCTGCGCCTGGACGTGAGCGGCGCCAGCTCTGCACTGCCCTACCGGATCCCGTCCACCAATCCCTATCTTGGCCAGGCGGACGTGCGGCCCGAGATCTGGGCGAACGGCCTGCGCAACCCCTGGCGTTTCGCTTTCGATGCCGACAAGCTCTACATCGCCGACGTCGGCCAGAACCTGCGCGAGGAAGTCGACCTGGCGCCGGCGTCGCAAGGCGGGCTGAACTATGGATGGAAGCTCATGGAAGGCAGCACCTGCTACCAGGCGGCCAGTTGCAACCGCAGCGGCCTGGCGCTGCCGGTGCTCGAGTACAGCCATGCCGATCCCGGCAGTCCGTGCGCGATCACGGGCGGCTTCGTGTACCGCGGGACGGCGATCCCGGAGCTAGCCGGGCGCTATTTCTATTCCGATTACTGCGCCGGTTTCGTGCGCAGTTTCCTGGCCTCCGGCCTGGCCGTCTCCGAACAGCGCGACTGGAACATCGTCAAGCCCGGCCAGGTGCAATCCTTCGGCCGGGACGGGCAGGGCGAGCTGTATGTGCTGACCGCGAGCGGCATCTGGAAGATCGTCAAGGGACAATAGGCAAGCTCATGAACGCCTCCAGCGGCATCGCGGGCGAAGTCATCCTCCGCCCCGTCAGTCCGGTCGAAGGGCCGGGGATACCCACCCATCGCCCCTACGCGGCCGGCATCCGCATCATGGATGAGAGCGGCCGCACGGTGACCGAATGCCGGAGCGGTCCCGACGGGCGCTTCCGGGCCGACCTCCCGCCCGGCACCTATGTCCTGCATGCCGAGCCGGACGTGGCCGGCCCGCGGGCGCCCCCGCAGACCGTGACCGTGGAAAAGAAGCGCTACACCGCTGTCCGCATCGTTGTCGACAGCGGTATCCGCTGAGCACAGGTGCTAAGTAGCGAAGCCGAAGCCGACGATGCGGCTGGTCCAGTCCTGGTTCCTCTGCACATACTCGTTGACCAGCCAGGCGCGCCTGGCGTTGCGGGTGTCGAGCGTCACCGCCGAGTAATCGCCCCAGCGGCCGCCGCCGTACCAGGTCGGGCTCGTGAATGCCGCCGTGCCCGGTCCAAGGATATACGGCAGGCCGTCGTTATGGTCGTAGCCGGAGAAGCGCACCTGGGCATTGGTGCCGTTCCTCGGGTCCGTCATCGTCCATGTCACGAAGATATCGTCCCCGGCGTTCGCCGCGATCGAGGCATTGAAATCGTAGGAGGTCGAGGTGCCGAAGAAGAAGGCGCTCTGGATGATCGAGTTGGTGGCGGTATTGATCTCGTAAAACCTGGGGGCGGCATAGCCGACCAGGTTGATCGTGTGCACCTGCCAGAGGGAGTTGCCCATCTGCGTACTGGCATTGACGAAGCGGCCGTCGAGGGTATCGAGCAGCGTGCCGGTGCCGGGCTGCGGCGCGTCCGGCGGCGCCGAATACGCGGCCACGGCTACGTTCACCGGCCCGCTCAGCTGGATGCCGTTCGGCCGGCTCGAATTGGTCAGGGTGTACAGGCTCAGCGCGCTGCCGCCCGCGGCCGCGACGAGGTAGGTGCGCGCGTTCTGGTCGAGGACGTTCGGCGGCGCCAGCGTGCCGCGCAGGCCGGTGAACACGGGCACCGCGAAGCCCAGCCCGTTGTAGAGGCGCGCCTTGGCGACGGCGAACATGTCGGCGCCGCGGAAGCCGCCGGAGGCGGCGAAGATATTCGCCGTCAGGATGATCGAATCCTGGTCCATGCCGAGCTGTGGATAATCCCAGAAGTCGCCGGCGGCGAAGATGACGTTCAGTCCATAGATGAAATACGGACCCGCCGCATTCGACGAGGTCGAGACGGCGATGAAATACAGCTGGCGCGTGGCCGACTCCTGGAAGGCGACGGCGGTCACGATCCAGCGGTTCCAGGTGGTGTCGTACACCGCGCGCGGATCGAACAGGATCTGGGCGGTGTAGCCGAAGAAGGACGCCAGCGAAATGCTGGTGCGCTGGGTCGGGTTATCCCGCGCATAGATGTCGATGTGCGAATTGGTGACCTCGACGAAATGCTCGCGTCCGATCGCGCCATGGGTGTCGGGCGGCGTGAGCCCGTCGACATTCGAGGCGCCCTGGAAATTCGGCCCGACCAGCACGATCGGGACGCGCGGCTGCGCTTCGGCATGCAGCGCGGTGTGCACATCGGCGGGCTTGTCGGCCGTCGCCCCCGCTTCCTGCAGCCTGGCCTTCATCTCCGCATAGTCGGCGGCGGGCATGGTCGGCAGGAAGGGCTTCATGCGCTGCTGCGCCGAAAGATTCTGAGCGGGCGCCGGCATGTTCCGCATGTCCTCCATCATGGTGTCCAGGGTCCTGGTCTGCGCGGGACTTGCTTCGAGCTTTGCGTCAGCCTCGATGAACGAATGTTCCATGGTGTTTCTCCTTTTGCCTGAAATGAATTGCGATGCGCGATGCGCGTTGCGTGTCTGAGGCGTGTACCGGAGCACGAAGCGGAATATTCCTACTTCGATTCGGACTTACCGAAGATGGGCTTTCCCTTTTTTGGCGATTCCGGCATCAGCTACTATCGTGACAAAGCTGCCGCGGCTTCTTGATCGAACTCAGCGGCTAAAGCGTGGAGAAAAGTGACCCTAAGCTAAGGTCTGGAAGGCAGTTCTGCCACGACAGGCAGCCGAATGGAGAAGGTGGCGCCCTGGCCGCGGCCGGCGCTGCTGACGCTGAGCGTGCCCTCGTGCAGCTCGACGATACGGCGGGCGATATACAGGCCGAGCCCGAGACCGGTGGCATTGTCGTGCTGCTGCAGCCTGAAGGCACCGAACACGTGCGGCAGGTCTTCCGCTTCGATGCCCTGGCCGGAATCCGTGATGTCGATCTCGACCATGCCATCGAGCCGCCGGATGGTGATGCGGATGACGCCGCCCACCGGCGTGAATTTGACTGCATTGAACAGCAGGTTCCAGATGACCTGCTGGAGGCGCCGCCCGTCCGCATCGAAGCGGATAGGGTCGCCGTAATCGGCCGGCGTCACCCGTATCTGGATCTGCTTGGCGTGCGCATGGGGCTCCACCGTCGAGATGGCGTCGCGCAAGACCTGTCCCAGCACGACACGCGTGCGTGTGATCGACATTTGCCCGGTCAGCGTGCGTGCGGCGTCGATCAGGTCCTCGACCATCCCGGCTTCCTGGCGCACATGCACGCGCATCGATTCGAGCCCGCTGACCGCTTTGGGCGGCAGGTCGGGAATCGTGCGAAGCAGTATTTCGATGCGCATCGACAGGGCCGAGAGCGGCGTGCGCATCTCGTGCGAGACCGCCGCCAGGAACAGTTCGCGTGTCCGGTTTACGCGTGTCAGGTCATCGATGGTTTCGCGCTGGCGGTCGAGCGTGCTCGACAGTGTTTTCAGGAGGCCCGCATAGGTGCTCATGCGTTTGTCGGACACGGGCGCATCGAGCCGCGCCTCGTTCCACAGCAGGTGGCCAGCCAGTCCGATCTGCTTGGCGATACGCTCGCAGGCCAGCGGCGAGCTGAAGTCGGCGAAGCGCCAGCCAAACACCAGCACGCCGTAGACCTGGCCGCGCAGCAGCAGCGGCTGGGCGCACACGCGGAAGCCTTCGCCGAATTGCCCGGATGCGGAATCCGCCTGCGCGCATGCCTGCTGCACCAGCGCGCGCTCGAAAGCCGTACCGGGACCGTCCTCGGCCCACAGGGTCGAGCGTTCCGCCAGCAAGGCCGACATGCGCGAACCCGTCAGGGGACCGATGTGGCGCACGCCTGCCGCGTCATAGGCCGACGTGACGAGGCCCGTCGCTTCCGTGAACTGCCGTAGCGGCGTATGCCAGTCGCTCCAGTCGACCGGTGTGTTGTCTGGCAGTTCGGCCTTGATCACCTGGGATTTTCGTTCGGCATGCGCGCCGAGTCGGGCAGAGGGTTGCCGCTGGCCACGGCTTCTTCGATGGCCGGGCTCTGGCGCGATGGCGAGCGCGACAGCAATCCGTAGTAGGACGAGAACGGCAGTTGCGGCACGGCCTGGGTATCGCTGCCGTTTTCATCCAGCAGAACCAGGCCGCCGACGCCGATTTCGTATTCGCGCGTGACTTGCACATTGCGGCTGCCGCGCACCTTCGGCACGGCCAGCGCGCGCCGCAGCACGGTCGAGATTTCCACGTAGTTGAGCAGGATGATGTTGTCGACCAGGTGAGAACCTTTCAGTTCCTCGCTGATCTGCGACACGCCCAGCAGTTCCGGGCTTTCGTAGTTGAACAGGGTCGTTGCCAGGCGGTTCTTGAAGAAGCTCGCCAACGCGTACAGGTAATCGGCAACCTCGTCGGCACTGGTCATTTCATACACAGCCACCGAATCGAGCGCGATACAGTCGATGTTCTCCTGCTCGACCAGCTTGACGATGCGGTCGAAGTGCACGTCCAGTTCGAGTTCCAGCGGCGACTCGTAATGGATGAAGAGCTTGCCATCGTCGATCAGGCCCTGCAGATCGAATCCGAGCGACTTGGCGTTGCGGATCAATTGGCGCGGATGTTCGTCCAGGCTGACCAGCAGCGCCTTGTGGCCATTCTTGATGGCGTCGGTCAAAAACTGGACGCTGAACACGGTCTTGCCGGTGCCGGAAATACCGCTCACCAGCGTCACCGATCCTTCGTAGATACCGCCAGCCATCATCTTGTCGATGGCCGGCGAACCGGTCGACAGGCGCCGTTCCGAGGTCGGCTGGTCGGGCGAGGCGACCGGGCGCGACTGGGCACGGCGGTACACATGCACACCGATCTCCGGTTCGATGCGCATGGTGTGGCTGCCGCCGATGAAATCCTGGCCGCGCGACTTCGTGACCTTCAGGCGGCGGTGCGCCCGGCGCCTTGCCTCGCCGAACGTAAGCGAAATGATGGTGTCGAAAACGAAGCGCTCGTGCGCCAGCACGCCGGTCAGCGATTCGTCCTTTTCCGCCGTGACCATGGTGGTCACGCCCAGACGCGTCAGGCCTTCGATCAGCAGGTGCACGTCTTCGCGGAAGGGCATGTCGTTCACTTCCGCGTACAGGCGCAGCGGCGTCAGGCCGTCGATCAGCAGGCGCTTGGCCCCCATCTCGACGAGCGAGGCGGCGAAGGCGCCGTCGTCACTGCGGAACTCGCTCAGCAGCACGGCCGGACTGGTCTGGATGATCTTGATCTTGCCCTGGTCGATCATGCCCTGCAGGTCCCAGTTGAAGCCGGCGGCATCGCGCATCAGCTTGGCGGGATCGAGTTCGAAGGACACGATGGCGCCCGGCTCGTCGTAGTCGAGCGCGCCGTGGTAAATGAAGCCCAGCCCGAGCGTGGTCTTGCCCGAGCCGGGCGGACCTTCGACGATCAGGTTGTTATTGCGGGGAATGCCTCCGTGCAGTACCTCGTCCAGTCCGGTAATGCCCGTCTTGACCAGTTCGTTCATCGATTCACTCCTCATAAGTGTGTCAGCTTAGCATGCGGCGGCGCAACAGTCTGCCGGGCGCATTGCCGGCGCCAGCTGTAGTAGCTCGATGCAAACTTAGTTTTGCGAAAGTATCCGGAAAGATTCTAAGACAACTGACGGCCATGTATTAACACAATTGAAACATTCTGAACGGCGCTGTTCTTCGCATTATCCGTCCGGCTGCAAGCGCGCTTGCAGCGTTTATGCGACATAAGTTCAAGCGCGCCGGAGCTGGCCGCGCACGGTCCTATGATAGGCCCGCATATTGATGAGTGATCCCTGACCTGAAGCCATCAAAGGAGATCCGCCATGAAACTGCTGACCCTGGTTGCAGCCCTGGCGCTGGCCGGCTGCTCCTCGCCACCCGCTTACCCCGGCAAGACCTACACCCACGTACCACGCACGGAAAAGTGCAAGCCGACCTCCGAAAAGAAGATCGCGGCCCTGTTCGACCGCTGGAACGACTCGCTGGAGTCGGGTGATCCGCACAAGGTCGTGGCCAACTATGCGGACGACGCCATCCTGCTGGCGACCGTGTCCAGCCAGCCCAAGCTGACGCCGGCGGAAAGAGAGGAGTATTTCGAGACTTTCCTGCTCAATGAACCGTCGGGCAAGATCGACCTGCGGCGCATCTACCTCGGCTGTAACGTCGCCGTCGATGCCGGCCTGTACACCTTCACCTTCGGCAGGACCGGGCAGGTGGTGCCTGCGCGTTATACCTTTACTTACCGATGGGATGGGGAGCAGTGGTTGATTACTAGCCATCATTCTTCGGTGTTGCCGGAGCAGGAGTGAAAGCGGGAACAAGACGAAAAAAAAAGGCCGCGAGCTTTCGTTCGCGGCCTGTTCTGGCTGGGATAAAGCGGGTTCTTACTCGACCGTCACCGACTTCGCCAGATTACGCGGCTTATCCACATCGGTACCACGCGCCAGCGCCGTGTGATACGCCAGCAGCTGCAGCGCCGCCACGTGCAGGATCGGCGACAGCAGGCCGTAGTGCTCCGGCAGACGGATCACGTGCAGGCCTTCGCTCGAGGTGATGTGGGTGTCGACGTCGGCGAAGCAGTACAGCTGGCCGCCGCGGGCGCGGACTTCCTGCATGTTCGACTTCAGCTTTTCCAGCAGGGCGTCGTTCGGGGCGATCGTCACCACCGGCATCTCTTCGGTCACCAGCGCCAGCGGGCCGTGCTTCAGCTCGCCTGCCGGGTAGGCTTCGGCGTGGATGTACGAGATTTCCTTCAGCTTCAGTGCGCCTTCGAGGGCGATCGGATAGTGGATGCCGCGACCCAGGAAGAGGGCGTTTTCCTTGCGCGCGAATTCCTCGGCCCAGGCGATGATCTGCGGTTCCAGCGCCAGCACCGAGCTCAGCGCGACCGGCAGGTGGCGCATCTGCTTCAGGTAAGTGGCTTCTTCCTCGTCGCTCAGGCGGCCGTTCACTTGCGCCAGAGTCAGGGTCAGCAGGAACAGGGCGGCCAGCTGGGTGGTGAAGGCCTTGGTCGAGGCCACGCCGACTTCGACGCCGGCGCGGGTGATGTAGGCCAGCTTGCACTCGCGCACCATGGCGCTGGTGGCGACGTTGCAGATGGTGAGCGTGTGGACCATGCCCAGGCTGCGGGCGTGCTTCAGCGCGGCCAGGGTGTCGGCGGTTTCGCCCGACTGCGAGATCGTCACCACCAGGGTCTGCGGGTGCGGGACGCTGTCGCGGTAGCGGTATTCGCTGGCGATCTCGACGCTCACCGGGATCTTGGCCACCGATTCGATCCAGTACTTGGCGGTGAGGCCCGCGTAGTAGCTGGTGCCGCAGGCCAGGATCAGCACACGGTCGATTTCCTTGAACACGCGGAAGGCTTGGTCGCCGAACAGTTCCGGCATGATGCCGGTGACGCCTTCGAGGGTGTCGCCGACCACGCGCGGCTGCTCGAAGATTTCCTTCTGCATGTAGTGGCGGTAGGGGCCGAGTTCGGCGGCGCCGGTGTGGGCGTGCACGGTTTTCACTTCGCGCTCGGCCGGGCGGCCGTCGACGTCGACGATCCAGTAGCGGGCCAGTTGCAGGTCGACTACGTCGCCTTCTTCCAGGTAGATGATCTGGTCGGTGGTGCCGGCCAGCGCCATCGCGTCCGAGGCGACGAAGTTCTCGCCCTTGCCCAGGCCGACGATCAGCGGCGAGCCCTGGCGCGCGGCCACCACGCGGTGCGGCTCTTCGCGGCAGAATACGGCGATGGCGTAGGCGCCGTGCAGGCGTTTCACGGCCTGCTGGACGGTCTCGAACAGGTCGCCGTTGTACATGTGGTCGACCAGGTGGGCGATGACTTCGGTGTCGGTCTGGCTGGTGAATTTGTAGCCGAGATCCGTCAGTTCGCGGCGCAGCTCGTCGTGGTTCTCAATGATGCCGTTGTGGACCAGGGCGATACGGGCGTTCTCTTCGGTCGGCGAGAAGTGCGGGTGGGCGTTCTTGGTGGCCGGGGCGCCGTGGGTGGCCCAGCGGGTGTGGGCGATGCCGGTGAAGCCCTGCAGCCCGGTTTCCTTGATCTGGGATTCGAGGTCGGCCACGCGCGAAGTGCTGCGCGAACGCTGCAGACGGCCGTCGACGTGCAGGGCAACGCCGCAGGAATCGTAGCCACGGTATTCAAGGCGCTTCAGACCTTCGATCAGGATAGGGGTAATGTTGCGTTGAGCTACAGCTCCGACGATACCGCACATGGTTGGACTCCAATAGAAATTAACAGATGTCAATAATGTAGAGCAGACGTTATGAAATAAGCTTTCAAAATCCAACCATTTTTGATAGATTATTTCACGAGCTATCCAGTATGGAATATTCTTTCAAATTTTAAAGAAATCTTTACAAAAATGTCGACAGAGCCCCATGTCTTGGACGAACTTGATCGTCGCATCTTAAATACGCTACAAGTTGATGCATCTCATACGAACGCCGAATTGGCGGAATTGGTACACGTATCGCAGCCAACTTGCCTGCGGCGCGTCAAACAGCTGACCGAAAACGGTGTTATCGAACGGCAAGTTGCGATCGTCTCGCCGGACAAGGTGGGCGCGCGCCTGACTGCCATCGTCGAGATCACGCTGGACGTGCAGGCCGCCGACCGCATGGAGGAGTTCGAACTCGTCGTCGCAGAGGACGCCGCGGTGCTGCAGTGCTACCGGGTCGCGCCCGGCCCCGATTTCGTGCTGGTGGTGCAGGTTGCCGACATGCCGGCCTACCACGCGCTGGCGCACCGCCTGTTCACCACGCATAAGAACGTGCGTAACGTAAAAGCCTATTTCTCGACCTTTCGCAGCAAGTTCGAGACCCGTATCGTGGTGTAAAAATACGGTCACGCACAAGTCATCCACAGGGGCTTGTGGATAATGTGGATAAGCTGTTTACCTGTAAACTTTGCCATCGACCAAGTAATGCACAACTCATCCACAGTCGGTTGTGGACAGATTGTGACATTGCCGAATTTGTGAGCAGAGGGTGTCATCGGCCGCAAAAACGGCCGCTCGACGGGGACGAGCACCCGTTTCATGCGTTGTGGATAACCCCGGCAATCAACACCCCGATATGCCGCAGCCGCTTCCAGCGCCAGAGAAGAAAAGCTTGATAAAACAAACACCAATAAAGACAACAGGCCCGTCGGATCACCGTACGGGCCTGTGGATGACTTTGTGGATGACTGGGCGAAAACCCTGTGCAAAGCCGGTGGACCAGGCTGTGCCCAAGCTGTTGCCAAGCTGTGGCTATACTGTGCGCAGCCGGTGGATTACTTCTTCTTGACCGGACGCGTCCAGTTCTCGATCGTCATCTGCTTCGGACGCGAGATCGTCAGCTTGCCGGCCGGCGCATCCTTGGTCAGCGTGGTGCCGGCACCCAGGGTCGCGCCCTTGCCGACGCGCACCGGGGCCACCAGCTGGCTATCGCTGCCGATGAAGGCTTCATCTTCGATCACGGTGCGGAATTTATTCGCGCCATCGTAGTTGCAGGTGATGGTGCCGGCGCCGATGTTTACACGCGAACCGACGTCGGCATCGCCCACATAGGCCAGGTGGTTCGCCTTGCTGTGGGCGGCGACCTTGCTGTTCTTCACTTCGACGAAGTTGCCGATGTGGACATCTTCGGCCAGCTCGGTACCCGGGCGCAGGCGCGCGTAGGGGCCGATCTGCGATTTGTCGCCAACGATCGCATCTTCCAGGTGGCAGAAGGGTTTGATCTGGACGCCGGCGCCGACCCTGGTATTCACCAGCACGCAGTTGGCGCCGATGGTCACGCCGTCCGCCAGTTCGACACGGCCTTCGAACACGCAGCCGACGTCGATCGAAACGTCGCGGCCGCAGATCAGTTCGCCGCGCACGTCGATGCGGGCCGGATCCAGCAGGTGCACGCCCTTTTCCAGCAGCGCATTCGCGATGTTCAGCTGGTGGCGGCGCTCGAGTTCGGCCAGCTGCACCTTGCTGTTCACACCGGCGACTTCCCACTCGGCGGATGGATGCGCCGACACCACCGGCACGCCGTTCGCCACCGCCTGGGCCACGATGTCGGTGAGGTAATATTCGCCTTGGGCGTTATTGTTCTTGAGCGCGCCCAGCCAGCCGTTCAGGTGCCTGGTCGGGATCACCATGATGCCGCTGTTGATTTCCTTGATCGCGCGCTCTTCCTCGTTGGCATCCTTCTCTTCGACGATGCRCACGATCTTGCCGTCTTCGCGGATAATGCGGCCCAGGCCGAAGGGGTTGTCCTGCACCACGGTCAGGATCGCCAGCTTGTCGTCGCCGGCGGCCTCGACCAGGCGCTGCAGGCTGGCGCTGGTGGTCAGCGGCACGTCGCCGTACAGCACCAGGGTCGGCGCGTTCTCGTCGACCTGGGGCAGGGCCTGCATCACTGCGTGGCCGGTGCCGAGCTGGGGCTGCTGCAGGGCGGTGTCGATGACGATGCCGGCGTCAAGGCCCCATTCGTGAACCGCACTCGGCACAGCTGCGCCGCCGTGGCCATAAATCACGCATAATTTACTCGGCTTTAAGCTGCGCGCCGTGTCGATGACATGCTGTAACAGCGGCTTCCCAGCCAGTGGATGCAAGACTTTGGGCAGGGCGGATTGCATGCGTTTTCCCATGCCGGCGGCGAGGATGACTACGTTCATATGCCGTTCTCAATAGAAAAAGTAGTTGAATAATATGAAAAATTTTAACACGCCCCAATCGTTGCTCCAGCGCGCACGCCTGCTGTTTCTGGTCGCGCTGATGGTTCTTGCCGCAGGTTGCAGCACGATCCGCTTTACCTACAATCATGGCGATACCTTGCTGTACTGGTGGTTGAACACTTACGTCGACCTCGACAGCGACCAGTCCGACTGGGTCAAGAAGGATATCGACAACCTGTTCCAGTGGCACCGCGCGACCCAGTTGCGCGACTACGCCGGCCTGCTGGGCAAGATGCAGCGCCAGCTCGGCGACGGCAACGTCACCCAGGACGAGCTGCTGTCCGATTACCGCGACATCAAGGCGCGCACCGAGCTGCTGGCCTTCAAGGCGCTGCCCCAGCTGGCCGACCTGGCGATGTCGATCAAGCCCGACCAGATCGCCCAGATAGAGCAGAAGTTTGCCAAGAATAACGACAAATTCCGCAAGGAGTTCATGAGCGGCAGCGTCGAGGATCAGCACAAGGCCCGCTTCAAGAAGGCGATGAGCCAGTTCGAGCTGTGGCTCGGCAGCTTCAGCCGCGACCAGGAAGCGGCGCTGCGCCGGGCCTCGGATGCGCGCCCGCTGGACAACGACGTCTTCCTGCAGGAACGCATGCTGCGCCAGAAGAAGATCGTGGCCCTGCTGCGCCGCGTGCACGACCAGAAGCTGAACAAGGAACAGACCATGTCGGCCGTGCACGACCTGTTGCGCGAGATGTTCGACCGCATGGAGGCGCCGGAGCGCAAAGCCTTCTACGATGCCTATGTGGACAGCACCTCGAAGTTCATCCTGACCGCGATCAAGCTGACCACGCCGGAGCAGAAACAGCACGCGCAGAAGCGGATACAGGGCTGGATCAACGATTTCAACGCCCTGGCGCAGGGGAAATAATCGCGATCGTGGACATGGATGCCCGCCCTACCTGACTCGGCCGTAGGGTGGGCACCCCGTGCCCACCTGCATGCTATAGTCCGGCCATGCAAAAGAAGTCCTCACACAAACCTTCGTATCCCCGCCGCCCGGGCCCGCCGCAACAGGTGCGCATCATCGGCGGCGCCTGGAAACGCACGCCGCTGCCCGTGCTTGATGCCTTCGGCCTGCGTCCCACACCCGACCGCGTGCGCGAGACCGTGTTCAACTGGATCCGCCACCAGACTGGCGGCGACTGGGACCAGCTCGACTGCCTGGACCTGTTCGCCGGCAGCGGCGCCCTCGGCTTCGAGGCGGCCAGCCGCGGCGTGCATTCCGTCACCATGATCGATACCCTCGGGCCGGTGGTGCGCCAGCTCGAAACCATCAAGGAAAAGCTGAAAGCCGACAACGTCAGGATCCTGCGTGCCGATGCGCTGGCCGTCGCACGCGACCTGGCCCAGCGCGGCCAGCGTTTCGACCTGATCTTCCTGGACCCGCCTTATCAACAGGATTTCCTGAGCCAGGCCCTGCCGCTGTGCGCCGGCCTGCTGAAGGAGGGCGGCCTGGTGTATGCGGAGGCGGGTGCGGCCCTGCCGTTCGCGGAAACGGAACAGGACAGTACGCCGGAGTGGCTGTCGGGCTGGCAGCTGGTGCGTGGCGACAAGGCCGGCATGGTCTACTTTCACCTGCTGAAGTTGCACTAAAACACGGCAATTTCAGCCCTATCCTGGGGCGGCTGCCGAATTTTCAGGCATAATGCGCGCTTATTCAGGTGCATTTCTCCAGGGGAGCCGCAATGGTTGTAGCCGTTTATCCAGGTACGTTCGATCCGCTGACCCGCGGCCACGAGGATTTGGTGCGTCGCGCATCGGGTCTGTTCGACACCCTGGTCGTCGGTGTCGCCGACAGCAAGAACAAGAAACCGTTCTTTTCGCTCGACGAACGCCTGGAAATCGCCAACGAAGTGCTTGGCCACTATCCGAACGTGAAGGTCGAAAGCTTCAGTGGCCTGCTCAAGGATTTCGTGCGCAAGCATGATGCGCGCGTGATCGTGCGCGGCCTGCGCGCCGTGTCCGACTTCGAGTACGAGTTCCAGATGGCCGGCATGAACCGCTACCTGTTGCCCGACGTCGAAACCCTGTTCCTGACCCCGTCCGACCAGTACCAGTTCATCTCCGGCACCATCGTGCGCGAGATCGCGATGCTGGGCGGCGACGTCTCCAAATTCGTGTTCCCTTCGGTCGACCGCTGGCTGCAGAAGAAGATCGCGGCCATCACCGGCGCCGCACCGAAGGCCTGAGCTTCACGCAAGAGGTTGTAAAAATGGCTTTGCTGATTACCGACGACTGCATCAATTGCGACGTGTGCGAGCCCGAGTGCCCGAACGACGCCATCTCGATGGGCGCGGAGTATTACCAGATCGACCCGCACAAGTGCACCGAATGCGTCGGCCACTTTGACGAACCGCAGTGCGTGGCACTGTGCCCGGTCGCCTGCATCCCCTTCAATCCGGAGTGGCGCGAAACCCGCGAAGAACTCCAGGCCAAGTACGAAAAGCTGACCGCCGCCAAGGCCGCAGCCTGAGAGCGTGCTTCAAGTTCGGGCCGGCGCCTGCCGGTCCTTCCCCCGTCGACTATGACATTCGCGCAACACTGCGCCGCTATCCGCCAGCGTCCGTGTTGCACAGCAAACTCCCTCTTTTCCTCTCCGGCGACGTCGGCATGACTGTCGCTTGTGCATCCGCAGCATCGAAATAGTTCCGAATATTTAATTTGGGCAAATTGATTGGTGCTATATTTGTTATCAAAAAAATAGCACGTCCATTCTATTTTTGATGGGAACGGGGAGACATATGATTAGGAATATGCGGATCGGCCAGCGCCTGGCCGTGGGCTTCGGCTTCGTGATTGCCTTGCTGGTGCTGTTGGCGGCGATCTCCTGGCTGCGGATGGAAAGCCTGAACAAGGAGATGGAAACGCTGGTGCGGGTGCGCTACGCGAATACGGTGGCCGCCAACCTGGTCAAGGAAGACGTGAGCGAAGCCACGCGCAGCATGCTCAACGTCCTGATCATGAGCGACCCCGAGCAGATCAAGAAGGAACTGGCCAATACCGAAGCGCGCAGCGCCAAGGCGACCGCGGCGGTGGCGCAACTGGCCAAGCACGTCGGCGATGCCGAAGGCGAGGGCATCCTGAAGGCGATCGCCGCCATCCAGGACAAATTCCTGCCGGCCCAGACAAAATTCATCGGCCTGGTCAACGAAGACAAGAAGGACGAGGCCATGGTGAAATTCATGTTCTCGCTGCGTCCGCAGCAAACCCGTTATTTCGAGCAGCTCGACAAGTTCGTCGCCTACCAGAACGCGGCCATGAACAAGGCCGGCCAGGATGCCGCCGCCGTCACCCGCCGCACCCAGATGCTGATCCTGCTTCTCGCCGGCGCGGCCTGCCTGCTGTCGCTCGGCGTGGCGGTGCTGTCGACGAGCAGCATCACCGGGCCGCTGGCTCAGGTGGTGGAGATCGCCCGCCGCGTCGCCGACGGCGATCTCACCAGCGACATCGCCGTCGACAGCCGCGACGAGGCCGGCCAGATGATGGAAGCGCTGCGCCACATGAACGACAGCCTGATCCGCATCGTCGGCGAGGTGCGCACCAGCACCGAATCGATGGCCGGCGTGACCGGTGAAATCGCCAGCGGCAACCTCGACCTCTCGAGCCGCACCGAAGCCCAGGCCAGTTCCCTGGCCCAGACCTCGAGCTCGATGCGCGAACTGACCGATACCGTGCAGCAGAACGCGGACAACGCGCGCCAGGCGAATACGCTGGCGGCCCAGGCTTCCGAAGTGGCGGCGCGCGGCGGCTCCGTCGTGTCGCACGTGATCGCCACCATGGCTTCCATTACCGGTTCCTCGAAAAAGATCGTCGACATCATCGGCGTGATCGACGGCATTGCCTTCCAGACCAATATCCTGGCCCTGAACGCCGCGGTGGAGGCGGCGCGCGCCGGAGAACAGGGACGCGGCTTTGCCGTGGTGGCGTCCGAAGTACGCAACCTGGCCCAGCGCTCGGCGGCGGCGGCGAAGGAGATCAAGTTGCTGATCAGCGATTCTGTGGATAAAGTGCATGAAGGCAGCAGCCTGGTCGAGCAGGCCGGCGTGACGATGGCCGAGGTGGTCGAGAGCGTGCGCCGCGTGACCGACATCATGGGAGAAATCACGGCCGCCAGCGTCGAGCAGAGCGCCGGCATCGCCCAGGTCAGCCAGACCATCGTCGAGATGGACCAGACTACGCAGCAGAACGCGGCGCTGGTCGAGGAGGCGGCAGCAAGCGCGTCGACGATGCAGGAACAGGYGGCGCGTCTGGCGCGTGCGGTCAGCGTCTTCAAGCTCGACCAGGATACTGCGCAGGCGCCGTCCCGCCTGTCGTCCGAACCCCGGCTGACGCTGGGCTAAGCCATTACTAATGCATTACCGTTCATTCTGAGGAGACACACATGACTTCCATTTCCAACACCTCCTTTGCGCGCCGACTGGTCGTCAAAGGCATGATGGCCGGCGCCCTGCTGGCCGCCGCCATCAGCCTGCCGGCCCAGGCGTCGGTCGACGTCAGCGGCTACAAGTTCGAGGACACCGCCAAGGTCGCCGGCAAGGACCTGAAACTGAACGGCGCCGGCATGCGCACCAAGCTGATCATCAAGGTCTATGCGGCCGGCCTCTACCTGCCGGAAAAGAAGACCGCCACCGCCGACATCATGAAACTGGAAGGCCCGCGCCGCGTGACCCTGCAGATGGCGCGCGACATCTCGTCCGAAGACTTCGGCAAGGCCTTCATGGATGGCCTGAACGAAAACGTCGACAAGGCCGAGAAGCAGAAGATCGTGGCCCAGATCGGCAAGATGGGCGAGCTGTTCGCCTCGGTCGATGCTCTCAAGAAGGGCGATGTGCTGCATCTGGACTGGATTCCGGGCACCGGTACCCAGGCTGAGCTGAACGGCAAGAAGCTGGGCGACCCCATCCCCGACATCAACTTCTACAACGCCATCCTGCGCATCTGGCTGGGCGACAAGCCGGTCGACCGCTCGCTGAAGCCGGCCCTGCTCGGCGAAGCCAAGTGATTTAAGACCCTCGCATCATCCTGGTTCGACGCGGCCCCGGGCAACCGGCGCCGCGTTTTTTTTCACCCTGATTTTTTTTACTGCGCAGCTGCCGGATTTCCGGATGAGGCCGGCCCCCATCAGGCATGCCGAGGCCGCTGGCGGCCCATGTCTTCGATAAGATCGAAACTACGATAATTCAACCACACATAACGACTCTTCTTGAACTTCTTTCTTCGTAGCGATATCTCATCATTAAATTACGCGCATCTGCATCGTTCTAGCCTTCACATCGTCTATCAGGAAGCTGCATCGACTGTCTTACGCAGAATGCCAATGATGAAATCATCCTCTCTTAAAATCACTGCAAAACTCATCAATATTCATGCATCATGCATTTTTATGAATATTCGAATTTATGCGCCATGCATACGATATCGACTAATTGTTAAATCGGTTGCTTAAAAAATCCCCAGAAAACCGGAGCGACCGGAAGTCGACCGCGATTCTTCATTCCCACTCAGGGCGGGCAGGAAACGAGGGGGTGAACGGGGTGAACGGACGAAAAAAAAACGGCACCGGTTGCCCGGGTGCCGTTCAAGGAGAAATTCTGTATGAACTGGTCAGGAACGCAGCGCGCGCACCTCGGCGGGGCCGGCGACGGCCACTGCGGCCTGTTGCGCCAGCTTGGCGTCGCGCAGCTTGCGACGTGCGGCCAGCTCGTCCTTCGACGGACGCGGGCGCACAACCAGCACCAGCGCACGGGCGATGCCGATCAGGAGGGGACGGAAGAACATCAGCAGCCCACCCAGCAGGACCAGCTGGAGCATGCTGGTGAACAGATGCATGAACGGCAGGGCCGTCATCGGTGCTTGTAACAGGGCGTCAGTGAAAGACATGGCTCAGGAAAGTGTTCAACGTTAAGGTTCGAGGTAACTATAGTGCAACGCAACATATAAATCTAATCACGTTCTCTGATGAGTCTTATATTGATCGTGAATGGAAATCGGGTACACTTGCAAACATCACATACGCAGCCCCAGAACGGACCCCCATGAGCTTCCTCACGCTTGACCTGAACCTGCTCCGCGTCTTCGACGCCGTCATGACCGAGCAAAACCTGACCCGCGCCGCCGGCCACCTGGCGATGACCCAGCCCGCCGTGTCGAACGCCATCAAGCGCCTGCGCGAAAGCCTGGGCGACGAGCTCCTGATCCGCACCGCCTACGGCGTCAAGCCGACCCCGCGCGCCGAAGCGCTGTGGCCGGCCGTGCGCCAGGCGCTGGCCGCGCTGGAAGCGGCGGTGATGCCGGAAACCTTCGACGTCTCCAAGGCCCAGGCCACCTTCCGCCTGGCGATGGCGGACGCCACCGCGGCGCTGTGGCTGCCGTCGCTGGTGCGCTCGATCGAAAAGGAAGCGCAGGGGGTGAATATCCGCATGGTGCCGCTGACCACGCGCGAGCCGCGGCCGATGCTGCTGCGCGGCGACATCGACCTGGCCGTCGGCTTCTTCCCAGGCGTGGCGGCCCAGTTATCGTACGAAACCGGCTCGCCGATCCGCCATGAGCGCCTGTATTCGGGTGAATATGTGGCGGTGATGCGCAAGAACCACCCGCTGGCCCAGGGCAAGCTGGAACTGGACGATTACTGCAAGGCGAACCACCTGCTGGTGAGTTTTTCCGGCCGCGCCCATGGCCTGGTCGACGAAGCCCTGGCCCAGGTCGGCCGCGAGCGCCGCATCCTGCTGACCGTGAACCAGTTCTTCACCGCCGGCCGCGTGGTCGCCAATTCGGACCTGGTGACGGTGCTGCCGAAGCACCTGATCGCCTCGACCGGCGCCGCCGACGCCCTGGTATGGCGCGAACTGCCCTTCCAGCTGCCGGCCGTGCACCTGGACATGCTGTGGCACGAACGCGACGGCCGCAGCCCGGCCCACCGCTGGCTGCGCAAGAACCTCGAACAGATGTCGGCTGCGGCGCAGAAGACGCTGCCGCAGGCTTCGGAGGCGAATGTGAAGATGGAGAAGATTGCTTAAGCGGCGTTCCCGCTAAACCCCGTCATCCCCGCGTAGGCGGGGACCCAAGTTCTGCGTGAGTTATCGAAACACTGACAAACTTGGACCCCCGCCTTCGCGGGGGCGACGTTATTCAAGTAAGCGGGGATGACGTTTAGAAGCCGCAGGTACTAACAAGCGATTTGCTTATTTGATAGGCAGCTTGGTCGTATTCTTCACTTCCTCCATCACCGCATAGGTGTGCGTCTCGCGCACCCCCTTCTGCAGCAGGGTCTTGCCCAGGAACTCCCGGTACGCCGCCATGTCCTTCACGCGCGCCTTGACCAGGTAGTCGAAGCCGCCGGCGACCATATGGCATTCCAGCACCTCGGGAATCAGCTGGACGCTCTGTTTGAAGGCGTCGAAGACTTCCGGCGTGGTGCGGTCCAGCACCACTTCGATGAAGACCAGCAGCGATACGTCCAGCAGCACGGGATTCAGCTGGGCCGTGTAACCCATGATGTAGCCGGACTCGTGCAGCTTGCGCACGCGTTCCAGGCAGGCCGCGGGCGACAGGTTGACGCGGGCGGCCAGTTCGACGTTGCTGATACGCCCGTCGTTCTGCAGCTCGGCAAGGATTTTCTTGCTGATCTTGTCCAGCATGTTCTTCTCTCTCCACTATAAATATTATTTGGTGAAATTCTCTCACCAAAAACTATCTATTGCTAGTCTTCTGTAAAAACAGAATTAATCCAGAAGATTTCCCTCTACAATCGAATCATGTATTCACATTTGCGCTTGCGCCGGCCATCGCCCGATGGACCGGCGCTTTGCACATGTGAGCCCGGTCCCGATTTTTATTCTTTTTCCCAGAACTTCCATGAACATTGCCGCCACCCCGGCCATCACCTTCGTTCCCTTCGACGCCCTGCAGGCCGAGACCAAACGCGAACAGACCCCGCTGCGCGCCGCGATCACCGCCGCCTACCGCCGCGACGAGGCCCAGGCCGTCGAATGGCTGCTGTCCCAGGGCGCAGCCGCTTCCGCCGACGCCTATATGCTGGCGCACCGCCTGGTCTCGGCCGTGCGCGAAAAGCGCACCCGCTCCTCCGGCGTGGACGCGCTGATGCACGAATTCTCGCTGTCGTCGGAAGAGGGCGTGGCCCTGATGTGCCTGGCGGAAGCCCTGCTGCGCATTCCGGACAGCGACACCGCCGACCGTCTGATCGCCGACAAGATCAGCAAGGGCGACTGGAAGAAGCACCTGGGCGAATCACCGTCGCTGTTCGTGAACGCCGCGACCTGGGGCCTGCTCATCACCGGCAAGCTGGTCTCGAGCAGCAGCGAAAAGGGTCTCGGTTCGGCGCTGACCCGCCTGATCGCCAAGGGCGGCGAACCGCTGATCCGCAAGGGCGTCGACATGGCCATGCGCATGCTGGGCAACCAGTTCGTGACCGGCCAGACCATCGCCGAAGCGCTGAAGAACAGCCGGGAGAATGAAACCCGCGGCTACCGCTACTCCTACGACATGCTGGGCGAAGCGGCGCTGACGGAACTCGACGCCGAAAACTACTACGCCTCCTACGAAGCCGCGATCCACGCGATCGGCAAGGCCTCGAACGGCCGCGGCATCAAGGACGGTCCGGGCATCTCGATCAAGCTGTCGGCCCTGCACGCGAGATACAGCCGCGCACAATACGCCCGCGTGATGGGTGAGCTGCTGCCGCGCGTGAAAAAACTGGTGCTGCTGGCCAAGCAGTACAACATCGGCATCAATATCGACGCCGAGGAAGCCGACCGCCTCGAGATTTCGCTGGACATGCTGGAAGCGCTGGCCTTCGACGTCGAACTGGCTGGATTCGAAGGCATCGGCCTGGTGATCCAGGCTTACCAGAAACGCTGCCCCTTCGTGATCGACTACGTGGTCGACCTCGCGCGCCGCAGCGGCCGCAAGTTCATGGTGCGCCTGGTGAAAGGCGCCTACTGGGACGCCGAGATCAAGCGCGCCCAGGTCGACGGCCTGCCCGGCTATCCGGTCTACACGCGCAAGGTGTACACCGACGTTTCGTACCTGACCTGCGCGAAAAAGCTGCTGGCCGCGACCGACGTCATCTACGCCCAGTTCGCGACCCACAACGCGCACACCTTATCCGTGATCTACACCTGGGCCAAGGCCGACGGTGTGTCGAACTACGAGTTCCAGTGCCTGCACGGCATGGGCGAAACCCTGTACGACCAGGTCGTGGGCGCCGATAAGCTCGGTAAGGCCTGCCGCATCTACGCGCCGGTCGGTTCGCACGAAACCCTGCTGGCCTACCTGGTGCGCCGCCTGCTGGAAAACGGCGCCAACTCGTCCTTCGTGAACCAGATCGTCGACGAGAGCGTGCCGATCGACACCCTGCTGGCCGATCCCTTCGAGCAGGCGCGCGCCGCCAAATGCCTGCCGCATCCGCGCATTCCGCTGCCGCTCGACCTGTACGGCGCCGAACGCAAGAACTCCACCGGCCTCGACCTGGCCAACGAAGACGTGCTGCGCGCCCTGGCGGCCGAGCTTGCCACGCGGCGCCAGTACCTGGCGGCGCCGCTGGTCGACGGTCCGCTGAATGCCGTGGGCGCCGTCAACGTGATCAACCCAGCGCAATCGGCCGATATCGTCGGCCAGGTGACCGAAGCGACGGTCGCCGACGTCGACACCGCGCTGCAGGCGGCCGCGCAAGCCTTCCCTGCCTGGGAGGGCCTGGGCGCCGGCGCCCGCGCCGACATCATCGCCAGGGTCGGCAGCCTGTTCGAACGCGATATGGGCGAGCTGATGGCCCTGGCCGTGCGCGAAGCCGGCAAATCGCTGCCGAACGCGATCGCCGAGATCCGCGAGGCGGTCGACTTCCTTCGCTACTACGCGAACGAGATCCGCGAAAGCGGCGACGCACCGGCACTGGGTTCGGTGACCTGCATCAGCCCGTGGAACTTCCCGCTGGCGATCTTCACGGGCCAGGTGGCGGCTGCGCTGGCCGCCGGCAACGTGGTGCTGGCCAAGCCGGCCGAGCAGACCCCGCTGATCGCCTGGCGCGCCGTGCAGCTGTTCCACGAAGCCGGCGTGCCGGYGGGCGCGCTGCAGCTGCTGCCGGGCCGCGGCGAAACCGTGGGTGCCGCCCTGACCTCCGATGCGCGTGTGAAGGCCGTGATCTTCACCGGTTCGACCGAAGTCGCCCAGCTGATCAACCGCACCCTGGCCGAACGCGCCCAGCGCGAAGGCTATGACATTCCCTTGATTGCCGAAACCGGCGGCCAGAACGCGCTGATCGTGGATTCCTCGGCGCTGCCGGAGCAGGTGGTGCAGGACGTGCTGAGCTCGGCGTTCGACAGCGCCGGCCAGCGCTGCTCGGCCCTGCGCGTGCTGTTCCTGCAGGAAGACATTGCGGATAAAACCATCAAGATGCTGAAGGGCGCGATGCAGGAACTGCGCGTCGGCGTACCGGACCGCCTGGCCACCGACATCGGCCCGGTGATCGACCGCGAAGCCCAGCAAAACCTGCTGGCCCACATCGAACGTACCAAGGCCAGCGCCAAGGCCCATTTTGCGCTGGAGCTGCCGGCGGCGCTCGAGGCCCAGGGCACCTTCGTGCCGCCGACCGTGCTGGAAATCGGCTCGATGGCGGAACTGCAGCGCGAAGTCTTCGGTCCGGTGCTGCACATCGTGCGCTACCGCCGCGCGGACCTGGGCAAGGTGGTCGACACCATCAACGGCACCGGCTACGGCCTGACTTTGGGCGTGCATTCGCGCATCGACGAGACCATCGATTTCATCGTCTCGCGCGCCCACGTCGGCAATATCTACGTGAACCGTAACATCGTCGGCGCCGTGGTAGGCGTGCAGCCTTTCGGCGGCGAGGGCAAATCGGGCACCGGTCCGAAGGCCGGCGGTCCGCTCTACCTGAAGCGCCTGCAGAAGGACGCCGCAGCGCTGCTGCAGCGTGCGCGCCACAGCAACCCGGCGCTGGACGCCCTGATGGGCTGGGCGCAGGCGAACGGCCATGGCGATATCGCCGTGCTGGCCGAGCAATACGCCACCACGACCCTGGACGGCATCAGCCTCACTTTGCCGGGCCCGACCGGCGAGCGCAATGTGCTCGGCTTCGTGCCGCGCGGCGCCATCCTGTGCGCGGCCAGCGGGACGAAAGGCCTGCTGAACCAGCTGGCGGCGGTGCTGGTCACCGGCAACCGCGCCCTGGTGCTGGCGGATGCGCGCGACCCGGTGCTGGCGACCCTGCCGGCGGAAGTGAGGGAGCGCCTGCGCTTCATCGGTGAAGCCGAGCTGGACAGCGTCGAGATCCAGATGGCGATGGTCGAACGCGGTTTGAAAGGAAATCTGCAGGCGACACTGGCGGCCCGTCCCGGCGCCATCGTCGGCATCGTCGATACCCAGCCGGACCGGCCGGCCGCCCTGTGGCGGCTGGTGGCCGAACGGGCCCTGTGCGTCAACACGACGGCGGCTGGCGGTAACGCAAGCCTGATGACGCTGAGCTTGTAATCATAAGAAGAAATGACCGGGGCGCACGCCCCGGTTTTCACATGCGCAGTCGTTTGAGTTGTTCAACTTGGAGGTAGACATGCTAGTTGGCGTTCCAAAGGAAATCAAAAACCATGAATATCGCGTCGGCCTGACCCCGCCCAGCGTCCACGAACTGGTGGCGCGTGGACATCAGGTCCTKGTCCAGGCCGGCGCTGGGGCCGAGATCGGCCTGACAGACGAGCAATACGTGGCGGCGGGTGCAAGCATCGTCGCCGGCGCGCAGGAGATTTTTGCGCGCGCGGACATGATCGTGAAGGTCAAGGAGCCGCAGCCACAGGAATGCGCGATGCTGCGCGAAGGCCAGATCCTGTACACCTATCTGCACCTGGCGCCGGATCCGGAGCAGACCGCGGCCCTGGTGAAGTCGGGCGCCGTCTGCATCGCCTACGAAACCATCACCGGCCCCGGGGGCGGCCTGCCGCTGCTGGCGCCGATGAGCGAGGTGGCGGGACGGATGTCGATCCAGGCCGGCGCCAGCCACTTGGAAAAATCGAAGGGCGGCATGGGCCTGCTGCTGGGCGGCGTGCCGGGCGTGGCGCCGGGTCATGTGGTGATCATCGGCGCCGGCGTGGTCGGTACGAATGCGCTGCAGATGGCGGTCGGCACCGGCGCCCGGGTCACCGTTCTCGATAAAAACGTCGATCGCCTGCGCCAGCTCGACCTGGTCTACGGCAACCGCATCGCCACCCTGTACTCGAACGCCCACGCGATCGAGGAAGCAGTGCTGACGGCCGACCTGGTGATCGGCGGCGTGCTGGTGCCCGGTGCGGCGGCGCCGAAGCTGGTGACGCGCAGCATGGTTTCGCGCATGAAGAAGGGCGCGGTGGTGGTCGACGTCGCGATCGACCAGGGCGGCTGCTTCGAGACCTCGCATCCGACCACGCACACCGATCCGACCTTCGTGGTCGACGGCGTGGTGCACTACTGCGTGGCGAACATGCCGGGCGCGGTGGCGCGGACCTCGACCTTCGCCTTGAACAACGCCACCATCGGCCATGCGGTCGCGCTGGCCACCAAGGGCTGGCGGCAGGCGCTGCGCGACGATCCGCACCTGAAAAACGGCCTGAACGTCTGCCAGGGCAAGGTGAGCTATGCGGCGGTGGCGAAAGACCTCGGCTACGACTACGTGCCGGCCGACACCCTGTTGGCCTGATTGCTCGCCTGACAGAACTGCCTGACGATGTAAAAGGCATACTGCGCGGCCACCGACTTCACGAAACGCATGAAGTCGGTGGCCGCGTTTTCATTGGCATTGTCGGAAATCGTGCGGATCACGCCGAAGGGGATGCCCAGCTCGAAACACACCTGCGCGACCGCGGCGCCTTCCATTTCCACCGCCAGCAGACCCGGCAGAGCCTCGCCAAGGGCCCGGATACGCTCCCTGTGGCTGACGAACTGGTCGCCGCTACCGACGAGACCACGGTGCACCCGCGGCGCCTGTAGCCCGAATACGGCCCTTTCCTGGGCATCGATGGCCTGGACGAGATCACGCTCGAGGAAGTACTGGGCGGCATGACCGAGTTCCAGCGCCATCTGGCGGTCGCTGGAAAAATGGCTCAGGCCCGTCAACGGTACCTCGTGACGCGGAAACAGCGGACTCGCATCCATGTCGTGCTGGACCAGGGATTCGGCTACCACGATGTCGCCGACACGCACCGAAGCATCGCCGGAACCGGCCACACCGGTAAAGAGGATGTGCGTAACTCCGAACTTCTCCACAAGCGTGGTGGCTGTCATGGCAGCCGCAACCTTGCCTATACGCGATAGAACGGCCACAGCGTCGATTTCCCAGAGTTTTCCTACCCAGTACTCACGCATACCGTGGATGAGCTTGTAGGGCCCTTCCATGGCTTCTACGAGCCCCTGCTGTTCTTCGTGCAAGGCACTGATGATCCCTAATCGCATGTTTTTTCTGTCCTGGATGGCCTGGATGGCGGGTTGACGGCGGTTTTGCTGCCCAGTGTTTTAATAAAACAAGATGTATATAAAAACTGGTAGTAGATAGTAAACGCCGCTTCTGCTGTGGATAAGAGGAGATTTGTCTACAGCGTCAACGGTTTACGTGCTGCCGGATGAGCTGGAAAAACATTGTATCCAGCTTGAACCGATCTTGGACAAAAACGCTTTGGCCAGCAAAAAACTGGCTTCTGCACATTTGCCGCTGTGGATATGCAGGCGTTTTTCCACAGACGATGTGGTTTTGCAGCTGATTGGGCAGCTGAACTTGCCAGTTTTGCATGTGGTTCAGCAAAAGCTTCAGCAGAAACGGCTGTGCAGCGGCCGCGTTTGCCTGATCCGCTGGCGTTCGCGTCGTCTCGTCATCTTTCCTGCTCGCTCTTCCTTGTCTGCAGTCCAGATTCGCCATTCCCTGCGATGGACGTCGCATCGCGTTCTTCCTGTAGACCAATCGGGCGTTTGCCGAGTAGCGGCCTTGCCATCTGTCGCCAGCGACAGCGAAGCGCGATTTTTCCGTCTTGTCCACGCAGAGTCGCTTCTTTGTTTTAGTTAACTTGAATAGATATATAAATTGGTAGTGATAGTAAACGTTGCCGGATCTGTGGATAAGGCCGATTTTCCCCACATGCTCAAGGGTTTACCTGTGATCGAAGCTGCTGAACAAGGCTTGTTTCCGGCGGGGACCAAAACTGGACAAAAAACCGGTTGTGGCCAAGTCGGGTGGTTTCGCACATTCGCTCCTGTGGATATTCATGGGTTTGTCCACAGAGCGGATGGTTTCGGTGTTTGCGGGCATGGTCGAAGCCGGTTTTTTCGGACGCTGAGGCGGCGTTGCCGGAGTCGGAAATTTTTTTAGCCAGGAAATGGTCGGCAAGACTGGATCATTTACCAGTCGTTGCGGTCGAAGCCGGGTGAGTCGTCGTGCTGTGGCCTGGCCGAAGTCGAAAATTTTTTTTTCGGCCAGGGCCGGCTTTTGAAAAGGGTCCTCAGGTTTACCCCCAAAAGTATGTATACAGAATAGTGGTAATAGTTAACGGGGGGTCTCATCTGTGGATAACCCCGGTTTTGTCCACAAGATCAGGCGTTTACGCGCCGCATAAGGCGGTGGACCTGCCTTGTATGTGCCTGGTGGAAAATATGGATAAAAAATCCCGCTGTGCGGAAAGTGCGGTTTTCGCACATTCCGTACCTGTGGATATACAAAAGCTTATCCACAGTTGCCGCAGCTTGACGATCTGGTAAGCTTGATGAAGCGAAGCATCAACCGTGTGACATGGAGGGGGCAGCGTGGAATCGGCAGGGGAATACGACTACATCATCGTGGGCGCCGGCACCGCCGGTTGCGTGCTCGCCAACCGCCTGACCCGCAAGCCGGATGTCGAGGTCTTGCTGATCGAGGCAGGCGGCAAGGACGACTACCTGTGGATCCACATTCCGGTCGGCTATCTCTACTGCATCGACAATCCGCGCACCGACTGGCTGTTCCGCACCGAATCCGATCCCGGACTGGCCGGGCGCTCGCTGATCTACCCGCGCGGCAAGGTGCTGGGCGGGTCGTCTTCGATCAACGGCATGATCTATATGCGCGGCCAGGCCGGCGATTACGACCGCTGGGCCGAGGTCAGCGGCGATCCGTCCTGGCGCTGGGAAAACGTGCTTCCCCTGTTCCGGCAGAGCGAAGACCATCACGGCGGCGCCAGCGAGATCCACGGCAGCGGCGGCGAATGGCGGGTCGAGCGCCAGCGCCTGTCCTGGGAAATCCTGGATGCCTTCCGCGAGGCGGCCGCCCAGAACGGCATTCCGAAAGTTGCGGATTTCAACGGCGGCGATAACGCCGGCTGTGCCTATTTCGAAGTCAACCAGCGCCGCGGCATCCGCCTGAACACGGCCAAGGCCTTCCTGAAACCCGCTTCGCAGCGCCCGAACCTGACCATCATGACCGGCTGCCACGTGGAAAAGCTGCTCATCGAAGCGACCGAGCAGGGCAAGGTCTGCCGCGGCGTGCAATTTACCGGCGGCGGACGGGCCTTCAGCGCCAGCGCGCGCCGCGAAACCTTGCTTGCCGCCGGCGCGATCGGCTCGCCGCACATCCTGCAGCTGTCCGGCATCGGCCCAGCCGTCAGCCTGGCCAGGCAGGGCATCGAACCGCTGGTCGATTCCCCGGGCGTCGGCGAAAACCTGCAGGACCATCTGCAGCTGCGCATGGTCTACCGCATCACCGGCGCGCCCTCGCTGAACACGACGGCCTCGAGCTGGTTCGGCAAGGCGAAGATCGGCCTGGAATACATGCTGTTCCAGAGCGGACCGATGTCGATGGCGCCGTCCCAGCTGGGCGCATTCGCCCGTTCCGACGCGAGCCAGGTGTCGCCGAATCTGCAATACCACGTGCAGCCGCTGTCGCTGGACAAGTTCGGCGACCCGCTGCACGGCTTTCCCGCCTTCACCGCCAGCGTCTGCAACCTGCGCCCGAGCTCGCGCGGCCACGTACGCGCCGCCTCGAACGACAGCTACGCGCCGCCGAAAATCACGCCGAACTACCTGAGTACGCCGGAAGACCGGCAAGTGGCGGCGCAGGCGCTGGCGCTGACCCGGCGCATCGTGGCCTCGCCGGCGCTGGCCAAGTACCGGCCGGAAGAATTCAAACCGGGTCCGCACTACCGCACGGAAGAGGAACTCGCCGAGGCTGCCAGCCTGATCGGCACCACGATCTTCCACCCGGTCGGCACCTGCAAGATGGGCAGGCGCGAGGATCCGATGGCGGTGGTCGACAGCGAATTGCGGGTCAAGGGCGTGCACGGCCTGCGCGTGGTCGACGCTTCCGTCATGCCTTTCATCACTTCCGGCAACACGAATTCGCCCACCCTGATGATCGCCGAGAAGACGGCCCAGCTGATCGCCGCGCAGGGTGCGCAAAAATGCACAACGGGTTTGCGTTTGTACAGTACGTGACACGGACGCAGCGGCAAACGATGTGTTGTATCTTGGGGAATCCTGAAAATATGTAAGTTTGGCAATGGAGGAGTGATGGCGGACGTCATTCTGGAGACGCGCGAGCTGACCAAGGAGTTCAAGGGTTTTACGGCGGTCAGCAGCGTCGACCTGCAGGTGCAGCGCGGCCATATTCATGCGCTGATCGGCCCCAACGGCGCCGGCAAGACCACCTGTTTCAACCTGCTGACCAAGTTCCTGGTGCCATCCTCGGGCCGGATCCTGTTCAACGGGCGCGACATCACAGGCGCGAAACCGGCCCAGATCGCCCGCATGGGCATCATCCGTTCCTTCCAGATCTCGGCCGTCTTTCCCCACCTGACGGTGCTGGAAAACGTCCGCATCGGCCTGCAGCGCGCGCTGGGCACGAGTTTCCATTTCTGGCGCAGCGAACGCTCCCTCGACCAGCTGAACCAGCGCGCGATGGCGCTGCTCGAGGAAGTCGACCTCGGCAGCTTTGCCGATACGCTGACCGCCGATCTGCCCTACGGCCGCAAGCGCGCGCTCGAGATCGCCACTACCCTGGGCATGGAGCCGGAACTGATGCTGCTCGACGAACCGACCCAGGGCATGGGCCACGAAGACGTGCACCGGGTGACGGAACTGATCAAAAAAGTGTCGGCCGGCCGCACGATCCTGATGGTCGAGCACAATATGAACGTGGTGTCCGGCATCTGCGACCGCATCTCGGTGCTGCAGCGCGGCGCCATTTTGGCCGAGGGAAACTATGCCGAAGTCTCGCGTAATCCACAGGTGATGGAAGCCTACATGGGCACCGAAGCGCCACTCGAAGGAGCGCACTGATGGCGGCGGCACTGGAAATCCAGGGCTTGCAGGCCTGGTACGGCGAATCGCACATCCTGCACGACGTCTCCCTGTCCGTCGACGAGGGCGAGGTCGTGACCCTGCTCGGCCGCAACGGCGCGGGACGCACGACGACCCTGCGCGCCATCATGGGCCTGACCGGCACGCGGCGCGGCTCGATCCGCATCCACGGCACCGAGGCCATCCACCTTCCCACCTACAAGATCGCCCACCTCGGCATCGGCTATTGTCCGGAAGAGCGCGGCATCTTTTCCTCGCTGTCGACCGAGGAAAACCTGCTGCTGCCGCCCGTGCTGGCGGCCTCGAAGGGCAGGGCGGCCGGCATGTCGCTGGACGAGATCTACGAGATGTTCCCGAACCTGTACGAGCGCCGAAACAGCCAGGGCACGCGGCTGTCCGGCGGCGAGCAGCAGATGCTGGCGGTGGCGCGCATCCTGCGCACCGGCGCGCGGCTGCTGCTGCTGGACGAGATCTCGGAAGGCCTGGCGCCCGTCATCGTGCAGGCCCTGGCCCGCATGATCACGACCCTGAAAGCCAAGGGCTACACGATCGTGATGGTGGAACAGAACTTTCGCTTCGCGGCGCCGCTGGCCGACCGCTTCTACGTGATGGAGCACGGCCAGATCGTCAAGACCATCCACGCGGCCGAGCTGCAGGCCAGCATGCCCGAACTCACCGAATTGCTAGGCGTTTGAATAACAACTTTCATTAACGGAGACGACCCATGAAACGCACCGCCATTGCCACCGCCATCGCCGCCACCGCCGCGGCCGCCTTTTTGTCCATTCCCGCCCAGGCCCAGGTCTCGGGCGACACCATCAAGATCGGCATGATCACCGACCTGTCCGGTGTCTACTCGGACATCGACGGCAACGGCGGCGCCGAAGCGGTGCGCATGGCGATCGCCGACATGGGCGGCGCCATCAACGGCAAGAAGATCCAGTTCATCGTCGCCGACCACCAGAACAAGGCGGACATCGCCGCCAGCAAGGCGAGGGAATGGTTCGACCAGCAGGGCGTCGACATGCTGATCGGCGGCACCAACTCGGGCGCCAGCCTGGCGATGGCCAAGGTTGCCGCGGAAAAGAAAAAAGTCTTCATCGCCATCGGCGCCGGTTCGGCCAGGCTCACCAACGAGGAATGCTCGCCCTACACCGTGCACTACGCCTACGACACCGTGGCGCTGGCGCGCGGCACCGGCGCCACCATGGTCAAGCAGGGCGGCAAGTCCTGGTATTTCCTGACCGCCGACTACGCCTTCGGCCAGTCGCTGGAGAAGGACACCACCGAGGTCATCAAGGCCAACGGCGGCACCGTGCTCGGCAGCGTGAAGCACCCGCTGGGCGCCTCCGACTTCTCGTCCTTCCTGCTGCAGGCCCAGTCCTCCAAGGCCCAGGTGCTGGGCCTGGCGAATGCTGGCGGCGACTTCATCAACTCCGTCAAGGCCGCCAACGAATTCGGCCTGACCAAGAAGATGAAGGTGGCCGGCCTGCTGGTGTTCATCAACGATATCCACACCCTCGGCCTGAACACGACCCAGGGCCTGTACCTGACCGACGGCTGGTACTGGGACCAGAACGACACCACCCGCGCCTGGTCGAAGCGCTACTTCGCCAAGATGAAGAAGCAGCCCTCGATGCTGCAGGCGGCCGACTACTCGGCCACGACGAACTACCTGAACGCAGTGAAGGCGGTCGGCAGCGACGACGCCGACAAGGTCATGGCCCACCTGAAAAAGACCAAGATCAACGACATGTTCGCCAAGAACGGCGAAATCCGCCCGGACGGCCGCATGGTCTACGACATGTACCTGATGCAGGTCAAAACACCGAAGGAATCGAAGGGGGCCTGGGACTACTACAAGGTTGTGGCGACCATTCCGGGTTCGCAGGCTTACACGACCAAGGCGGAATCGAAGTGCGCGGCGTGGAAGTAATCAGCTGACTGTCGCTCCCGGCATTGCCGGAACCGACTTCCCGCGCAGGCGGGAAACCAAGTTCGTAGCGACCATGGACGCCTGGATCCCCGCCTTCGCGGGGATGACGGGCAGATGTTCGCGGGTATGACATGCTCACTTAGCCTGAACTCATATGGAAATCTTCGGCGTCCCCCTGCAAGCCATGCTGAGCCAGCTCCTGCTGGGCCTGGTCAACGGCTCTTTCTATGCGATGCTGTCGCTGGGCCTGGCCGTCATCTTCGGCCTGCTCAACGTCATCAATTTCTCGCATGGCGCGCTATACATGATGGGCGCCTTTGCCGCCTTCATCGGCGTCACTTCCTTCGGCCTGAACTACTGGGTGATGCTGGTGCTGGCGCCGCTGCTGGTCGGGGTGTTCGGCATCCTGGTCGAGAAGTCGATGCTGCGCTGGCTGTACAAGCTGGACCATCTGTACGGCCTGCTGCTGACCTTCGGCATCACCCTGCTGCTGGAAGGCGTGTTCCGCTCCTTCTACGGCGTTTCCGGCCAGACCCTCGACGTGCCGGAGGCCCTGTCCGGCGCCACCGACCTCGGCTTCATGATCCTGCCGAACTACCGCGCCTGGGTGGTCGCGGCCTCGCTGACGGTCTGCCTGGCGACCTGGTTCGTGATCGAAAAGACGAGATTGGGCGCCTACCTGCGCGCCGGTACCGAGAACCCGAAACTGGTCGAAGCCTTCGGCGTCAACGTGCCGCTGATGGTGACCCTCACCTATGGCTTCGGCGTCGCCCTGGCGGGCTTTGCCGGGGTACTGGCGGCGCCCGTCATCAACGTCACGCCGCTGATGGGCTCCAACCTCATCATCGTCGTGTTCGCCGTGGTCGTGATCGGCGGCATGGGCTCGATCCTCGGTTCCATCGTCACCGGCCTGGGCCTGGGCGTGATCGAGGGCCTGACCCGCGTCTATTACCCGGAAGCGTCGGAGGTGGTGGTGTTCGTCGTGATGGTGATCGTGCTGCTGCTGCGTCCGGCAGGTTTGTTCGGCAAGGAAAAGTGATATGAATCGAAAACTCGGCTACACCCTGGCCCTGCTGGTCGCCCTGGCCGCGCCCTTCGTCGGCTATCCGGTGTTCCTGATGAAGCTGCTGTGCTTCGGCCTGTTCGCCTGCGCCTTCAACCTGCTGATCGGCTATACGGGCCTGCTGTCCTTCGGCCATGCCGCCTTCTTCGGCGGCGCCGGCTACGTGACCGGCTATGCACTGACGGCCTTGGGTCTGCCTTTCGAGGCCGGCCTCGTGCTGGGCGTGCTGGCGGCCGGCGCCATCGGCCTCGTGATGGGTCTGCTGGCGATCCGGCGCCAGGGCATCTATTTCTCGATGATCACCCTGGCGCTGGCCCAGATGGTGTACTTCGGCGCCTTGCGCGCGCCCTTCACGCACGGCGAGGATGGCCTGCAGGGCGTGCCACGCGGCAAGCTGCTGGGCCTGCTCGACCTCGGCAACGATTTGACCATGTACTACGTGGTGCTGGCGCTGTTCGTGGCCGGTTTCGCGCTGATCGTGCGCATCATCCATTCGCCTTTCGGCCAGGTGCTGAAGGCGGTCAAGGAAAACGAGCCACGCGCCATTTCCCTGGGCTACGACGTGGACAAGGTCAAGCTGCTGGCCTTCGTGCTCTCGAGCGCCCTGGCGGGCCTCGCAGGGGCCACCAAGACCGTGGTGCTGGGCTTCGAGACCCTCACCGACGTGCACTGGACCATGTCCGGCCTCGTCATCCTGATGACCCTGGTAGGCGGCATGGGCACGCTGGCCGGGCCGGTGCTGGGCGCCTTCCTGGTTGTCGCCCTCGAAAACAAGCTCGGCGACGTAGGGAACTTCCTCGCCGAAGCGACCCATGTAGAATGGTTTGCGTCACTCGGCGAATCGGTCGGCATCGTTACCGGGCTGATCTTTGTTGCCTGCGTGCTGCTGTTCCGGCGCGGCATCGTCGGCGAGATCGCGGCGGCTTTCAATGCCGCCAAGCGCGGGAGCAGGGCGGCCTAACACACAGGAGGGGCTGTGATCGACGAATCCCTGATGCTGGATGCGAACGGCATCCACATGCACGCCACCACGACCGGGCAGGGGCCGGTGGTCCTCCTCCTGCACGGTTTTCCCGATACCCACATCGTCTGGCGCAAGCAGATACCGGTGCTGGCCCAGGCCGGTTTCCGCGTGCTGGCGCCCGACCTGCGCGGCTACGGCCGCACGGATGCGCCGCCCCACGTGCTCGACTACACCCTCGACAAGATCCGGGCCGACATACTGGGTCTGCTGGATGCGCTGAAGATCGACAAGGTGAGCATCGTCGGCCACGACTGGGGCGGCATCCTCGGCTGGCAGCTGGCGTCCATGGTGCCGCAGCGCGTCGAGCGCCTGGTGGTCCTGTCGACCGGCCATCCGAAGGCGATCGCCCACGCCGGCATCCTGCAGCAGTTGCGGATGGCCTATATCCCGCTGTTCTGCATGCCGGGCATTGCCGAAGCTACGCTGCGCGCGGCCGACTGGTTCGCGCTGCGCCAGTTCACCAGCGAGCCGGGCCAGGCCGATTTCTGGAAGCGCGATCTCGGTCCGCCGGGACGGCTGACTGCGGCGCTGAACTATTACCGCGCCAACCTCAAGCTGGCGCTGCCGCAGTCCTATCCACGCGTCAAAGTGCCGGTGATGGGCATCTGGAGCGACCGCGACCCGGCGCTGGGCGAAAAGCAGATGCGCGATTCGGCGCATTACGTGGATGGCGAATTCCGCTTCGAACGGATCCGCGATGCCGACCACTGGCTGCAGCTGACGGCGCATGAGCGGGTGAATGCC
Source organism: Massilia sp. 05N420 (assembly GCF_056397205.1). NCBI lineage: Bacteria > Pseudomonadati > Pseudomonadota > Betaproteobacteria > Burkholderiales > Oxalobacteraceae > Massilia > Massilia sp. 05N420. The sequence continues at coordinate 18,582 of NZ_JBFTMX010000010.1, read as the reverse complement.
TTGCTGCTGGATTTTCTTGGGGCGAAAAGGAGTACCGTTTAGCTCGTCGTTCCCGGCAATGCCGGGAAGTCGTTTCCGGCAATGCCGGGAACGACAGTTAGAGCGCCGCCGCGTAAATCGCCCGCGCATCCTCGCGCGTCAGCTCCCTCGGATTGTTCCCCAGCAACCTGGTCTGCAGCATCGCATCGTCAGCCAAACGATCCAGGTCGCGTTCCATAATGCCGACCTGCTGCAGCGTCGTCTCGACCCCCGTGATCTTGGCGATCTGCTGCATCGCAACAATCAAGGCCTGGGCGCGCGCCTCTTCGCTGCCGCTGGCGTGGGGCACGACGATGCCGGCCAGTTCCGCATAGTGCCCGCTGGCCACCGGCAGATTGAAACGCAGCACGTGCGGCAGCACGAGCGAGTTCGACAGTCCGTGGGCAACGTGGAAGATGCCGCCGATCGGGTAAGCCAGCGCATGGACGGCGGCCACCGGGGCGTTGGAAAAGGCCTGGCCGGCCAGGCAGGCGCCCAGCAGCATGGCCTGGCGGGCGTCGAGGTCGTGGCCGTTCTCGCAGGCTTTGACGATGTTTGCCGACAGCAGGGACAGCGCCTGGCGCGCCAGCATGTCCGACAGCGGATTCTTCTTGTGGCGGCTGGTATAGGCTTCGATCGCGTGCACYATGGCGTCGATGCCGGTGGCGGCGGTGACCACCGGCGGCAGGCCGACCGTCAGGCTCGCATCCAGCAGCGCCAGGTCGGCGTAGAGCTGGGGAGCGACCACGCCCATCTTGGTGGTCTCGCCGGTGGTGACGATGGCGATGTTGGTGACTTCCGAACCGGTGCCGGCGGTGGTCGGCACCTGCACCAGCGGCAGGCGCTTGCCGGCGACCTTGCCGATGCCGTACATCTCGGCCAGCGGCTGTTCGCTGCCGGCCAGCACCGCGACCAGCTTGGCGACGTCCATCGAGCTGCCGCCGCCCAGGCCGATCACCAGTTCCGTTCCCTGCCTGCGCGCGAAGCGGGCCGCGGCCTCGACCACGGCTTCCGGCGGATCGGCGAGCACGTCCGAATAAACCATCACTTGCATGCCCTGGCGTTCCAGGCTGGCGCGCGGCGGCTCGACCAGGCCGGTGCGCAGGAAGCCGGGATCGGTGACGATCAGCACCCGACGCAGGCCCGGGAAACGTTCGGCGACGAGCTGTCCGAGCCTGAGCGAGGCGCCGGCTTCGGACACGATGCTGGACACGGTGCTGAAGCTGAATGCGGGGATGGCGATACTCATCGACGGCGTCTCCTTGTTGGTTTTGCGTTTGCTCAAGCTTACACCAGCTGGCCTCTTTCATTACCGTACAATGGCGATTTCCCTCTATGCATTTGTTCCCATGTTTGATCTCGTCACCCTGGCCTGCGCGGCCTTTCTTGCCGGTCTAGTCGATGCTGTGGTGGGAGGGGGAGGATTGATCCAGATCCCGGCGATCTTCGCCGTGTTTCCGAAGGAAGTGCCGGCGACCCTGCTGGGAACGAACAAGCTGGCATCGATGTGCGGCACCACGGTCGCGGCGGTGAAATATGCGCGCCGGGTGCAGGTGGCCTGGAGCACGGCGGCGCCGGCAGCCGTCGCCGCCTTCGCCCTGGCCTTCGTCGGCGCCTGGACCGTGACCCGCGTGCCGGGCGACTTCGTGCGCAGCCTGCTGCCGCTGATCCTGCTGGCGGTGGCCGTCTACACCTTCAAGAAAAAGGACTTCGGTTCGGTCCATGCGCCGGTCCACAGCGGCATGACGGAGCGCCTGCTGGCGGTCGGGGTCGGCGCCGCGATCGGCTTTTATGACGGCTTCTTCGGTCCAGGGACCGGCAGCTTCCTGATCTTCCTGTTCGTGCGGTTCTTCGGCTTCGATTTCCTCGGCGCCTCGGCGGCGGCGAAGATCGTCAACGTGGCCTGCAATGTTTCGGCCCTGATCTGGTTCGGCTACAGCGGCCACCTGATCTGGAAACTGGCGGCGGTGATGGCGGTGTGCCAGATCGGCGGCTCGCTGGTCGGTACCCGGCTTGCGCTGAAGCACGGCAGCGGTTTCGTGCGCAAGCTCTTCCTGGTCGTCGTGTCCTTGCTGATTGTAAAGACAGCCTTCGATACCTTCCGCCACCTCGGCTGGTAATGTTTCACGTGAAACAGTGCGGCCTCATCATATCGGTGTGACGGTTATAAGGAGAGTGGGCAACAGCCCGGCGCCGCCGGGCGCGATCAGCCGGCGCCTGCCGGTATCCCAGGCGGCGCTCTAGGCGAAGGCCTTGCCATCCCAGGTCCACCCGGCCATGCACCAGCAATCGCCGGGTCCATGGCCTTTTTGTTCGGACACCAGCTTGCCTTGTCGCAGACGTTGGCATCGGTGGCGACGGGCAGCGGCGCATACGGCGGGTGGCTGTTGACGATCCATTAGGTAGCGCCGCTAGTGCAGGCCGCGAGCCGGCAGCGTGTACCGACCAGCGTGCGCACCTGGACCGGCAGGGCCCTGACCTGGGCACCTTACCGGCCGCGATGGCGGGGAGGGCGGCGAACATTCCGTGAGCGGCGAGCAACTGTGGCCTCATCCGCCTTCCTCCAAAAAGGTTTCACGTGAAACAAAATTCTGTGGTTTTCGGGACCGACTTGAAGCTGCACGGAAAAAAGAATCTATAATCCCAGCTTAACTCTCCTCGCAGCACATTCCATCATGTTATTTCCGACAGAATTCGACGTGATCGTCGTTGGCGGCGGCCATGCCGGCACCGAAGCGGCGCTCGCGTCTGCACGCATGGGGCAAAAGACCCTATTGCTTACTCACAACATCGAGACCCTCGGTGCGATGTCCTGCAACCCGTCGATCGGCGGTATCGGCAAGGGCCACCTGGTCAAGGAAGTGGACGCCATGGGCGGCGCGATGGCAATCGCCACCGACGAGGCCGGCATCCAGTTCCGCATCCTGAACTCGTCCAAGGGCCCGGCCGTGCGCGCCACCCGCGCCCAGGCCGACCGTGTGCTCTACAAGGCCGCGATCCGCTCGCGCCTGGAAAACCAGCCGAACCTGTGGCTGTTCCAGCAGTCCGTGGACGACCTGATGGTCGAAGGCGACCGTGTGATCGGCGCCGTCACCCAGATCGGCCTGCAGTTCCGCGCCCGCGCCGTGGTGCTCACGGCCGGTACTTTCCTCGACGGGAAGATCCACGTCGGCCTGCAGAATTACACGGCCGGCCGCGCCGGCGATCCGGCGGCGGTGTCCCTTTCGAGCAGGCTGAAAGAGCTGAAGCTGCCGCAGGGCCGCCTGAAGACCGGCACGCCGCCGCGCATCGACGGTCGCAGCATCGACTTTTCCGCCATGAGCGAGCAGCCGGGCGACCTCGATCCGGTGCCGGTGTTCTCGTACATGGGCAATGTCGCCATGCACCCGAAGCAGGTGCCGTGCTGGGTCACGCACACGAATGCACAAACCCACGAGATCATCCGTAACGGTCTGGACCGCAGCCCGATGTACACCGGGGTGATCGAAGGCGTCGGCCCGCGCTACTGCCCGTCGATCGAAGACAAGATCCACCGCTTCGCCTCGAAAGAATCGCACCAGATCTTCCTCGAACCGGAAGGGCTGACGACCAACGAGTTCTATCCGAACGGGATCTCGACCAGCCTGCCTTTCGACGTGCAGCTTGCCCTGGTGCGCTCGATGCGCGGCCTGGAAAACGCCTTCATCCTGCGTCCCGGCTATGCGATCGAATACGATTACTTCGACCCGCGCGGCCTGAAGGCGTCGCTGGAAACCAAGGCAATCAACGGCCTGTTCTTCGCCGGCCAGATCAACGGCACCACCGGCTACGAAGAAGCAGCGGCGCAAGGCATGCTTGCCGGTATCAATGCGGCACGCCAGACCCAGGGCAAGGAAGCCTGGACCCCGGGCCGCTCGGAAGCCTATCTCGGCGTGCTGGTCGACGACCTCACCACCCAGGGCGTGGCCGAGCCTTACCGCATGTTCACCAGCCGTGCCGAGTACCGCCTGTCGCTGCGCGAAGACAATGCCGACATGCGCCTGACGGAAATCGGCCGCAAGCTGGGCGTGGTCGGCGATGCGCAATGGGAAGCTTTCGAGCGCAAGCGCGAAGCAGTGGCCCTGGAACTGGAACGCCTGCGCTCGACCTGGGTCAACCCGCGCATCCTGGCGGCCGTCGAATCCGAACGCGTGATCGGCCAGGCCATCGAACGCGAGTACAACCTGGCCGACCTGCTGCGCCGTCCCGGCGTCGAGTACGACAAGCTGATGACCCTGCAGGGCAACGAGGGCCAGGCCCTGGCCGGCCCCGGCGTCGAGGATCCGGCGGTGAAGGAACAGATCGAGATCCAGCTGAAGTATTCGGGCTACATCAACCGCCAGGCGCGGGAAGTGGAGCGCCACGACTACTACGAGAACCTGAAACTGCCGGAAAACCTGAACTACCTGGAGATCACGGCACTGTCGATCGAGGTGCGCCAGAAGCTCGATAAACAGCGTCCGGAAACCCTGGGCCAGGCGTCGCGCATCTCCGGCGTGACCCCGGCGGCGATTTCCCTGCTGCTGGTGCACCTGAAAAAACGGGGCGCCAAGGGCTTTACCAATGCACCAGCGGAAGGCAGCGGCGAGGCGCCGCAGCAGGAGCTTGCCGAATGAAGAATTTCGACCGCAATGCTCTTGCTCAGGTACTGCGCGACGGCACCGCCGAGATGCAGCTCGAGGTCAGCCCGGCCCAGCAGGAACAGCTGCTGGACTACCTGGCCCTGATGTTCAAGTGGAATTCCGTCTATAACCTGACTTCGCTGCGCGATCCGATGCAGATGGTGACCCACCACCTGCTCGATTCCCTGGCCGCGGTGCCCGCCTTCGCCGGTGCGAAAAACGTGCTGGACGTCGGCGCGGGCGGCGGCTTGCCCGGGATCGTGCTGGCGGTGGTCCGTCCGGACATGAAAGTGTCGATGATCGACACCGTGCACAAGAAAACCGCCTTCCTCACCCAGGTGAAGGCGCAGCTGGGCCTGGCCAACGTCAGCGTGTACACCATGAAGGTGCAGGAGCTGGAGGTGAGCGACAAATTCGACGTCATCACCTCGCGTGCTTTTGCCGACCTCTCGGATTTCGTCGAGTGGTCTGCGCACCTGCTGGCGGAGCAGGGCAGATACATTGCCCTGAAAGGGGTGGCGCCGGAGGACGAGCGGCAGAGGCTGCCGGCCGAATGGAAGGTGACGAAAGTGGAACCCCTGCAGGTGCCCAGACTGGGGGCGGAACGTCATCTGGTTTTCATCCAAAGGGTAACCAGCTAAACGATATAAACCGTTTATACCGTATTACCAAGTAAATCGTATAAATCGTTTTAATGGTATTAACGGTATGGCTTTTTGAAGGCATACATGGCGAAAATTTTTTGCGTAGCAAACCAGAAGGGCGGCGTCGGCAAGACCACCACCAGCGTCAACCTGTCCGCCGGACTGGCCAAGCTGGACCAGCGCGTGCTGCTGGTCGACCTCGACCCGCAGGGCAACGCCACCATGGGCGCGGGCATCAACAAGGCCGGCCTGAGCTCCTCGATCTATGAGGTGCTGCTCGGCGAGGCCGACGTCGCAAGCAGCAAGCTGCGCAGCGAAGCGGGGCGCTTCGACGTACTGCCGGCGAACCGCGAGCTGGCCGGCGCCGAAGTCGAGATGGTGGAACTGGAAAACCGCGAACGCCGTCTGAAGGACGCTCTCGCCAAGGTCGACGCCGACTACGACTTCATCCTGATCGACTGTCCGCCGGCGCTGTCGATGCTGACCCTGAACGGCCTGGTGTGCGCGCACGGCGTGATCATCCCGATGCAGTGCGAGTACTACGCGCTGGAAGGCCTGTCGGACCTGGTCAACACGATCAAGAAGGTGCACGCCAACCTGAACCACGACCTGCGCATCATCGGCCTGCTGCGGGTGATGTTCGATCCGCGCATGACCTTGTCGCAGCAGGTGTCAAGCCAGCTCGAGCAGCACTTCGGCGACAAGGTCTTCAAGACCATCATCCCGCGCAACGTTCGACTGGCCGAGGCGCCCTCGTACGGCATCCCCGGCGTGGTGTTCGATCCTTCGTCGAAAGGGGCGCAGGCGTACATCGCCTTCGGCGCCGAGATGGTCGAGCGCATCAAGACCATGTAATCCACATATAAACAGAACAGTCCAACATCATGGCAACCAAAAAACTGAAGGGACTCGGCCGCGGCCTCGACGCCCTGCTCGGCGGCGACGCCCACGAGACCCCGGCCGCACCAAGCGGCAGCCCGTCCGCCCTGCCTGTCACCCGCATCCAGGCCGGCAAGTACCAGCCGCGCACCCGCATGGACGACGGCTCGCTGTCCGAGCTGGCCGCCTCCATCAAGAGCCAGGGCATCATGCAGCCGGTGCTGGTGCGTCCGATCACCGGGGCAGGGGAGATCGGCTACGAGATCATCGCCGGCGAACGGCGCTTCCGCGCGGCGCAACTGGCCGGCCTGGAAGAGATCCCGGTGCTGGTGCGCGAGGTCGACGATCAGAACGCGGCCGCGATGGCCCTGATCGAGAACATCCAGCGCGAAGACCTGAACCCCCTCGAAGAAGCGCAAGGCATCGCGCGCCTCATCTCGGAATTCGACTTCACCCATGAACAGGCCGCCACCGCGGTTGGCCGCTCGCGCAGTGCGGTGTCGAACCTGCTGCGCCTGGTGAACCTGGCCCAGCCGGTGCAGACCATGCTGATGGCAGGGGATATCGACATGGGCCATGCGCGCGCCCTGCTGGCGGTCGACGCCGCCAGCCAGATCGCGCTGGCCACCCAGGTGATCGCGAAACGCCTGTCGGTACGCGAAACCGAAAAACTGGTCGCCCGTACCCTGGAAGAGCAGAACGCGCCGGCGGCCACCGCGCGCCAGAAGGAAAAGTCGGGCGACATCGTCCGCCTCGAGGAAGAACTGTCCGACCGTCTCGCCACCCCGGTCGCCTTCAAGATGGGACCGAAGGGCAAGGGGCAGATGATCATCGATTTTGCCGACCTCGACGTGCTCGAAAGCGTGCTGACCCGCCTGCGCGACTGATCCCGCATCCGCATCGAAGCTGTGGGCAAGTGTCGAATTGCCCACAGTACACCCCCTCATCGATCGCCGGTATATGCATCTACAGGACTTTTGGTAGATCGCACTATGTTCCCTGTAATAGGCTGAATTTCGTAGGATTTTTCCGGGATTGACGTTAAATTTCTTTGTCGTTTTTACATCGTTGTAGACGCGATATAAGGACGGAAGAGTTTGACTCTGCACTTCATAAGCCCTTATAATCCCGCTGATTCATGTAATTACCATACCGTAACTCGGTTCCACACGGCTGGCGCGAAAGAACAAAAACAATGCTGCGCTTGGTCTCCCTGCAAATGATGGCAACAGTTGTAGCCGGCGTGATCGCCGGACTGCTAGGGGGGTGGTCTGCGATGTTTTCGGCGGTACTTGGCGGGTTGTGTTGTGTCGTTCCCAATGCTGTCATGGCGGTGCGCCTGTTTGCCGGCGCCCAGAAGCCGGGCGGAGCGAACCCTGCCGCATTTTTCATCTGGGAATTTGTAAAGATTGCTTTAACACTGGCGCTGTTGGTGATCATCGCGCGGGTGTACCACGATTTGAACTGGCCGGCCCTGTTGGGTGGCTTCATCGTGGCGCTGAAAAGTTACATCATCTTATTATTTAGGCATTCACAATGACGAGTCCAACGGTAGAAAACGCCGCGGCGCACGCGCCGACTGCGGGAGAGTACATCACCCACCACCTCGGTCACCTGACCAACATCCATCAGGGCTTCATCGTCGACTTCAGCGTGATCAACTATGACACGGTGTTTTGGTCGGTTTTGATGGGCGTTGTCGGTGTTTTCGTCATGTGGCTGGGCGCCCGCAAGGCGACCTCCGGCGTGCCGGGCCGTTTCCAGGGCCTGCTCGAAACCGTCGTCGAAATGGTCGAAGACCAGTCGAAGTCGATCATCCACGGCGATCGCCGCTTCATCGCGCCGCTGGCCCTGACCGTCTTCATCTGGGTCTTCCTGATGAACTGCCTGGACTTCCTGCCGGTCGACCTGTTCGCCGGCATCTTCCGCCTGCTGGGCATGGGTGAGCCGCACTTCCGCATCGTCCCGACCGCCGACCTGAACGGTCCGCTGGGCATGTCGCTGGGCGTGCTGGCCGTGGTCCTGTTCTACAACGTCAAGGTCAAGGGCGTCGGCGGCTGGATCCACGAACTGTTCGCCGCTCCGTTTGGCATCTATATGGCTCCGTTCAACTTCCTGTTGAACATGATCGAATACGCAGCACGTACCGTGTCGCTCGGCATGCGACTGTTCGGCAACATGTACGCCGGCGAGCTGCTGTTCCTGTTGATTGCCCTGCTCGGCGCCCTGGCGGGTCCGTTCGGCATCGTCGGCCAAATCGTTGCAGGTTCGGCTTGGGCAATCTTCCACATCCTGATCGTGCTCCTCCAGGCATTCATCTTCATGATGTTGACACTGGTGTATATCGGTCAGGCCCACGAGAGCCACTGACCGACGCGATCGCAAGAACGAACAAGATAGTGGTAGTAAAGAAGTAGTAAAAATCCTAGTTTTTTAATTTTCAATCTTTTGGAGTAAATCTCATGACTGACGTTTCTTTCGTTGCACTGGCTTGCGGTCTGATCATCGGCCTGGGCGCAATTGGCGCATGTATCGGTATCGCGATCATGGGCGGTAAATACCTGGAAGCCTCGGCACGTCAGCCTGAACTGATGAACACCCTGCAGACCAAGATGTTCCTGCTGGCTGGTCTGATCGACGCGGCATTCCTGATCGGTGTCGGTATCGCCATGCTGTTCGTGTTCGCCAAGCCGTTCACCAGCTAATCACGCTTTTCACGACAAGTGATCTGATGAGCCGAACCTCTGCGGTTCGGCATCCGTTTTTGTGAGAAGGAATTTACCGTGAATCTGAACGCAACTCTGTTTGTTCAGTTCGTGGTCTTCTTCATCCTGGTGTTCGTCACGATGAAATTCGTGTGGCCGCCGGTGATGAAAGCGCTCGACGAGCGCGCCCAGAGGATCGCGAACGGCCTGGCCGCAGCTGACCGCGGCAAGGCAGAAATGGCTGCCGCCGAAAAACGCATCGCCGCCGAACTGGCGTCGACCCGCGAAGAAAGCGCCAAGCGCATCGCCGACGCCGAAAAGCGTGCCCACGCAATCATCGAAGAAGCCAAGCAGACCGCTGCCGTCGAAGCCGCCCGCATCGTCGAAGCTGCCAAGGCCGACGCCGAGCAGCAAGTGACCCGCGCGCGCGAAGAACTGCGCGGCCAGGTGGCAAGCCTGGCTGTGGCCGGCGCCACGCAGATCCTCAAGCGCGAAGTGAACGCAGCGGCCCACGCCGACCTGCTGAACCGCCTGTCGACCGAGCTCTGATCATGGCTGAATTCGCAACCGTCGCCCGCCCCTACGCCGAAGCCCTGTTCCGTGTCGCCCAGAACGGCGACATGGCGGCCTGGTCCGGCATCGTCTCGGAACTGGCGCAAATCGGCGCCAATCCGGACGTGCAGGCTTTTGCCGGCAATCCGAACGTCACGGCGGCACAACTGGCCGAGACGATTGCGTCGCTGGTCAAGTCGCCGCTGAACGCCGAAGCGAAAAACTTCATCGTGATGCTGGCCGAAAACGGCCGTATCGCGTTGTTGCCGGAAATCGCCGCCCAGTTCACTGTGCTGAAGAATGCGCAAGAAGGTGCTGCCGACGCGACTGTCTACAGCGCCTTCGAGATGTCGGCCGACCAGGTGAATGCGCTGGCCGCCACGCTCGAAAAGAAATTTGGCCGCAAGCTGAACCCCACGGTCGAAGTCGACCCGTCGCTGATCGGTGGTGTGCGCGTGGTCGTCGGTGACGAAGTGCTGGATACCTCGGTCCGCGCGAAGCTGCAGCAGATGCACAACGCGCTGGTGGCCTGAGGATCTTTGCACCGTCTACCGCGTCCAAGCCCTTGCCCTACGCATCAAGAAACTATTAGGAGTTAGCACTCATGCAACTTAATTCGTCTGAAATCAGCGAACTGATCAAGAGCCGCATCCAGGGCCTCGAAGGTTCGGCTGATGTTCGTAACCAAGGCACGGTGATCTCCGTCGCCGACGGTATCTGCCGCATCCATGGTCTGTCGGACGTGATGCAGGGCGAGATGCTGGAATTCCCGGGTAACACCTTCGGTCTGGCGATGAACCTCGAGCGTGACTCGGTCGGCGCCGTGATTCTGGGTGCTTACGAGCACATCTCCGAAGGCGACACCGTCAAGACCACCGGCCGCATCCTGGAAGTCCCGGTCGGCCCGGAACTGCGTGGCCGCGTCGTCAACGCACTGGGCCAGCCGATCGACGGCAAAGGTCCGATCGACGCCAAGCTGACCGCTCCGATCGAAAAGATCGCCCCGGGCGTGATCGCGCGTGAATCCGTCTCGCAGCCGATGCAGACCGGTATCAAGTCGATCGACGCGATGGTGCCGATCGGCCGTGGCCAGCGCGAGCTGATCATCGGCGACCGCCAGACCGGCAAGTCGGCCGTGGCAGTTGATGCGATCATCAACCAGAAGGGTCAGAACATGACCTGCGTGTACGTGGCGATCGGCCAGAAGGCCTCGACCATCAAGAACATCGTGCGCTCGCTGGAAGAGCATGGCGCGATGGAGTACACCATCGTCGTCGCCGCTTCCGCTTCGGAATCGGCAGCCATGCAGTACATCTCGGCCTACTCGGGCTGCGCGATGGGCGAATACTTCCGCGACCGCGGCGAAGACGCGCTGATCGTGTACGACGACCTGTCGAAGCAGGCTGTCGCCTACCGCCAGATCTCGCTGCTGCTGCGCCGTCCGCCGGGCCGCGAAGCTTACCCGGGCGACGTGTTCTACCTGCACAGCCGTCTGCTGGAGCGTGCCGCTCGCGTGAACGCCGACTACGTGTCCGCCTTCACCAACGGCGCCGTGACCGGCAAGACCGGTTCGCTGACCGCACTGCCGATCATCGAAACCCAGGCTGGCGACGTCTCGGCCTTCGTGCCGACCAACGTGATCTCGATTACCGACGGCCAGATCTTCCTGGAAACCTCGCTGTTCAACGCCGGTATCCGTCCGGCGATCAACGCAGGTATCTCGGTGTCGCGCGTCGGTGGCGCTGCCCAGACCAAGGTCATCAAGGGCCTGTCCGGCGGTATCCGTACCGACCTGGCGCAGTACCGTGAGCTGGCTGCGTTCGCGCAGTTCGCATCGGACCTGGACGAGTCGACCCGCAAACAGCTGGACCGCGGTGCACGCGTGACCGAACTGCTGAAGCAGAAGCAGTACTCGCCGCTGCCGATCTCGCTGATGGCCGCATCGCTGTTCGCCGTCAACAAAGGTTATTTCGACGATATCGAAGTCAAGCGCGTGCTGGATTTCGAAGCCGGTCTGCACAACTTCCTGAAGTCCAGCCACGGTGCCCTGCTGTCGAAGATCGACGAGACCAAGGCCCTGGACAAGGACGGCGAAGCAGCGCTGGCCGCCGCCATCGCCGACTTCAAGAAGTCGTTCTAAGCGCGGCTATCTGATGGAATGCGGGACCGGGGCGACCCGGTCCCTATAAGGAGTAAGGGCTCATGGCAGCAGGCAAAGAGATACGTGGCAAGATCAAAAGCGTAGAAAATACGAAGAAGATCACCAAGGCGATGGAAATGGTCGCCGCGTCCAAGATGCGCAAGGCGCAGGACCGGATGCGCGCCGCCCGTCCCTACAGCGAGAAGGTCCGCAACATCACGGCCAACCTCGCCACTGCGAACCCGGAGTACACCCACGCGTTCATGGCGAATGCCAAGGACACGAAAGCGAAAGCCGTCGGCTTCATCGTCGTCACGACCGACAAGGGTCTGTGCGGCGGCATGAACACCAACGTGCTGCGCCAGGTGACGCAGAAGACCCGCGAGCTGGAAGCCGCGGGCAATCGCATTGAAGTCGTTGCAATCGGCAACAAAGGTCTGGGCTTCCTGAACCGCATCGGCGTGAAGGTCGTTTCGAGTGTCACGCAAATCGGCGACACCCCGCACCTGGAAAAGCTGATCGGCCCGATCAAGGTCATGCTCGACGCTTACCAGGATGGTCAGCTGGACGCGGTGTACCTGTGCTACACCAAGTTCATCAACACCATGCGCCAGGAACCGGTGGTCGAGCAGCTGCTCCCGCTGCCGGCCGGGCACCTGAAGGCGGACGAAGGCGGCCACTCGTGGGACTACATCTACGAGCCGGACGCGCAAGTCGTCATCGACGAGCTGCTGATGCGCTACGTCGAAGCGCTGATCTACCAGTCGGTGGCCGAGAACCTGGCGTCCGAGCAGTCGGCGCGCATGGTGGCGATGAAGGCCGCAACCGACAACGCGGGCAACGTCATCGGCGAGCTGAAGCTGGTCTACAACAAGACCCGCCAGGCAGCGATCACGAAAGAACTCTCCGAGATCGTGTCGGGCGCAGCTGCAATCAGCGCTTAAAAGCGGCAGCTAAGCTGAATCAACGACCTCTCGAAACGAAATTAAAACTATATCTGAAGGAACGAACATGGCTGATGGCAAAATCGTTCAGTGTATCGGCGCCGTGGTTGACGTGGAATTCCCGCGCAACGCAATGCCGAAAGTGTACGACGCACTGAAAATGGAAGGCTCCGAACTGACCCTGGAAGTCCAGCAGCAGCTGGGCGACGGCATCGTCCGTACCATTGCGCTGGGCAGCTCGGAAGGCCTGCGTCGCGGCATGATTATCCAGAACACCGGCAACCCGATCATGGTGCCGGTTGGCAACGCGACCCTGGGCCGCATCATGGACGTGCTGGGCAACCCGATCGACGAGCGCGGCCCGGTCAACGCCGAGCGCACCGCATCGATCCACCGCACCGCACCGGCCTACGACGAGCTGTCGCCGTCGCAGGACCTGCTGGAAACCGGCATCAAGGTGATCGACCTGGTCTGCCCGTTCGCCAAAGGCGGTAAGGTCGGCCTGTTCGGCGGCGCCGGCGTCGGCAAGACCGTCAACATGATGGAACTGATCAACAACATCGCTAAAGCGCACTCGGGTCTGTCCGTGTTCGCCGGCGTGGGTGAGCGTACCCGTGAAGGTAACGACTTCTACCACGAAATGGCCGATGCCAAGGTCGTCGATCTGGACAACCTGGGCAACTCGAAGGTCGCGATGGTCTACGGCCAGATGAACGAACCGCCGGGCAACCGTCTGCGCGTCGCGCTGACCGGCCTGACCATGGCCGAAGCCTTCCGTGACGAGGGTAAAGACGTTCTGTTCTTCGTCGACAACATCTACCGCTACACCCTGGCCGGTACCGAAGTCTCGGCACTGCTGGGCCGTATGCCGTCGGCAGTGGGCTACCAGCCGACCCTGGCCGARGAGATGGGCCGCCTGCAAGAGCGCATCACCTCGACCAAGACCGGTTCGATCACCTCGATCCAGGCCGTGTACGTCCCTGCGGACGACTTGACCGACCCGTCGCCGGCAACCACCTTCGCCCACCTGGACTCGACCGTCGTTCTGTCGCGTGACATCGCTTCGCTGGGTATCTACCCGGCAGTGGACCCGCTGGACTCGACCTCGCGCCAGCTGGACCCGCTGGTCGTCGGTGAAGAGCACTACGCCACCGCGCGCGCCGTGCAGGGCACCCTGCAGCGCTACAAGGAACTGCGTGACATCATCGCGATTCTGGGCATGGACGAACTGGCACCGGAAGACAAGCTGGTCGTCGCACGCGCTCGCAAGATGCAGCGTTTCCTGTCGCAGCCGTTCCACGTCGCTGAAGTGTTCACCGGCGCACCGGGCAAGTACGTTTCGCTGAAAGACACGATCAAGGGCTTCAAGATGATCGCGTCGGGCGAACTGGACCACCTGCCGGAGCAGGCGTTCTACATGGTCGGCACCATCGAAGAAGCGATCGAGAAGGCCAAGAAGCTGGCTGCCTAAGCGGCCTCCTTTAAGGGACACACATGGCAAATACCATTCACGTTGACGTCGTCTCGGCCGAAGAGCAGATCTTTTCGGGCGAAGCCGAGTTCGTCGCGTTGCCGGGTGAATCGGGTGAGCTGGGTATCTACCCGATGCACACCCCCTTGATCACGCGCATCCGTCCGGGCGCCGTGCGCATCAAAGTGCCGGGCCGTACCGAAGAAGAATTCGTCTTCGTCGCCGGCGGCATCCTGGAAGTCCAGCCGAAAGGCGTGACCGTCCTGGCCGACACCGCCATCCGCGGCGCCGACCTGGACGAAGCGAAAGCCCAGGAAGCCAAGCGCCAGGCGGAAGAGCTGATGCTGAACAAGGAATCCGCGATCGACTACGCCAAGGCGCAAGCCGAACTGGCGGCCGCGATCGCCCAGCTGGCGGCCATCGCCAAGCTGCGTCACAAGGGCCGCTGATTTTTAGCGGTTTCAAGTGATGAAAAAAAAGGCAGCCTGCGGGCTGCCTTTTTTATACCGTTCTAACGCCATGCCAGGAAATTAGAAAGCTTTCACAGCAAACCGTAACTTTCTGCCACTGTTTCCGTTGATCACGAGTATCATGTAAGTAGCTTTCGCGCATCTACTTATTATGCATCTCTCACTCTGCCCTGTGCTCGGAGGATCAATGCCTGATATCAAGGATCAGAAACTTCTCTACCACCTGACCGCGTTAGACAATGTTCCATCTATCTTACGTTTTGGTCTCCTACCAAGAGCAAGTCTCAGTAACTTCGCGGATATTGCGGATGCCGAGATCATAAACGGCCGAAGGGACCACGGCTTGGAACATTACGTTCCTTTCCATTGGTTTGCTCGTAACCCGTTCGATGGACGTGTTCAGCGAGATCATCCAGAAACTTCTTTTGTGCTCATCTCCGTGAGACGTACACTAGCTGTAGCGGAGAGCTGGAAAGTCATTCCACGCCATCCGTTAGCTAGTGCGGCACCGCAACTGTTAGATTATCAGGCTGGCTTTGGTGCGATCGACTGGAATAAAATGAATCAACGTGATTATCACGACAGCGAATGCAAGAGTATATGTATGGCCGAATGCGTATCGCCGCGTCCAGTCTTGGCAAACGAGTTTTTCAGGATCTATGCTCCAAACGAACAGGTAGCGCAAGCCGTAAGGAATTTGATCAATGTAGAGCGCCTTCAACTTGAAGTAGAAGTGATTCCAGGAATGTTTAACTAATGATGTACAAAAGTCTAAATCCGGAAAAAGCGCTGATATGGAGGATTGTCCATAGAGATAATATTCCTTGGATTCTAACGAATGGTCTGCACTGCGCGAACTCAAAGATTCGAGATCCTAACTACGTAAACATTGGAAACGTAGATTTGATTGACAAGCGCAGACATCGTATTGTTCCTGTAGAACCAGGCGGTACGTTGACCGATTACATTCCTTTTTACTTCACGCCATTTTCAGTGATGATGATGAATATTCATTCAGGAAGAAGTGTTGTAAAACGTCGTAACGAGGAAATTGTAATTTTGGTATCGAGCTTGCGCCGAATAGATAGGCTCGGCCTTCCATTTCTATTTACGAATGCCCATGCTTACCCTAGCTGGACTAATTATTACAGCGAGCTCGAAGATCTGGATCAAATTGATTGGAATCTGCTTCAAGCTCGTGATTTTAAACGGGACCCAGATGATCCTCGCAAAGTAGAACGTTATCAAGCTGAAGCATTAATTCATAAAAATCTGCCTGTAAAAGCGCTCTTAGGTATGATTTGCTATACTGATTCTCAAAAAAATGACATCAGAGAGCAAATCTCCGAACTTGACCTAGACTTGACAGTCCATGCAAGAAAAGATTGGTACTTTCAATGATTAAATTTACGACCGGAAATCTACTAGAAGCAAAAGCCGATGTTCTAGTGAACACGGTAAATACTGTCGGAGTCATGGGAAAAGGTATCGCTTTGATGTTTAAAGAGCGGTTTCCTGAAAATTTCCGACAATATGCTGCTGCGTGCAAAGCTCAAAAGGTCCGTACGGGAGAGATGTTCGTTACTCGTGTCAATGAGTTAGATGGACCTCAATGGATTGTAAATTTTCCGACCAAACAACATTGGCGATCACCATCACAATTAGCATGGGTGATTGAAGGTCTTAAAGATCTCAGGAAATTCTTGACTGAAAATAACGTTTCGTCGATTGCTATTCCGCCGCTTGGGGCTGGTAACGGCGGATTGGATTGGGATAAAGTTAAGCCAGAAATTGAAAAGGAATTAGGCCAACTTGATATCGATATACTCGTTTTCGAGCCAACGGAAAGATATCAAAACGTAGAGAAAAAAACTGGCGTCGAAAAGCTAACTCCTGCTCGAGCATTAATCGCTGAACTTGTACGTAGATATTGGGTTATGGGAATGGAGTGCAGCTTGCTTGAAATTCAAAAGTTAGCTTGGTTCCTTGAAAGAGCAATCGAGAAATTTAATCCGAAAGCTAATCCTTTGAATCTGAAATTCACTGCCCACAAATACGGACCGTACGCAAATAGGCTAGATCATTTATTGAATAACCTTGACGGAAGTTATCTACACTGTAATAAGCGTATAAGCGATGCTGATCCCTTGGAAGTAATATGGTTTGAGGAAACGAGGAAAGACTTTTTACAAGCCTATCTGAAAAGCGAAGCACGAGATTACTTAGAAGCATTAGAAGCTACTGCTGACTTAATCGACGGGTTTGAGTCCCCTTTTGGAATGGAATTGCTTGCAACTGTTGATTGGCTTTTAGCTAGAGAGAGCGTCGAGCCAAGTATTCAAGCTGTGCGTGAAGGTCTTGTAAACTGGCGAGGTGGTGAGCGTGCAGCTGAGAGAAAAGTACGCTTATTTGACAATCGAGCAATTGGGATAGCGCTTGAACGACTAACATACAGCAACTTGAAACCTGTCTAGTATTGTTGAGTTCAATTTAAAAATTTGGCGAACGATAATTGAGTTGCTGTAATGACTAACAAGGCATCCTGCGGGCTACCTTTTTTTATTGCCTGGCCGTTCTGGAAATACGGCCTCTCGTCCTTATCTAGCGTGGATCACAACGATCGCTTGAAAGGACGGACCATGAAACAAGAAACTGCGATCCTCGCAGGGGGCTGCTTCTGGGGCATGCAAGACCTGATCCGCAAGATGCCGGGCGTGCTGTCGACCCGGGTCGGCTATTCCGGCGGCGACGTGCCCAACGCCACCTACCGCAATCACGGCACCCACGCCGAGGCGATCGAGATCGTGTTCGACCCGGAGAGAATCAGCTACCGGCGCCTGCTCGAATTCTTCTTCCAGATCCACGACCCCAGCACGGCCAATCGCCAGGGCAACGATATCGGCGCCAGCTACCGTTCCGCGATCTTTTATACCAACGACGCGCAGAAGGAGGTCGCGCTGGACACGATCCAGGACGTCGATGCCTCCGGCCTCTGGCCCGGCAAGGTCATGACCGAAGTGAAAGCTGCCGGCCCGTTCTGGGAAGCGGAACCGGAACACCAGGATTACCTGGTCAAGCATCCGAACGGCTATACCTGCCACTTCATCCGCAAGGACTGGCGCCTGCCTCACCGCGACGAGCGCGCCGCCTGAACCGTGGAGCGCCGGCCTGGCGACGCTGAAAAGGAAGGCAGCCTGCGGGTTGCCTTTTATTTTCAGTCCCATTCGCCCCGCCGATCCGACCGCTCATCTCCGGCGATCACCGCTCGTCGGAAAATCATTGCTTGACGTAATGACATCTCTTATCTTGTCTCGACCACAACCATCGAGAGAGAAGGAGCCGCCATGTTCAAGCCGTCCCCCGTCTGCGCCGCCATCGCCGTCCTGCTGGCGGCGCCCCTCGTCCACGCCGCGCCGGATGGCGGCCAGGATGTGGCGGCGCGCATCGACCAGGTACTGGCCGCCACCTATGAAGCCGATGCGCCGGGGGCCACCGTCATCGTGGTCAAGGACGGCAAGACCATCCTGCGCAAGGCCTACGGGCTGGCCGACGTCGAGCACAAGCAGCCGCTGGCCCCGGATACGCCGATGCGCCTGGGCTCGATCACCAAACAGTTCACCTCGACCGCGATCCTGATGCTGGTCGACGAGGGCAAGATCAAGCTGGACGACGACATCACCGTCTACCTGCCCGACTATCCGAGCCAGGGCAAGAAGGTCACCATCGAGCACCTGCTGACCCATACCTCGGGCATCGTCAGCTATACCGGCAAGCCGGACTACATGGCGAACATGCAGAAGGACCTCACGGTGCGGCAGATGGTCGACTCTTTCAAGAACGATCCGCTGGAATTCGCGCCGGGTTCGCGCTACCGGTACAACAACTCCGGCTACTTCCTGCTGGGTGCCATCATCGAGAAGGTGTCCGGCCAGACCTACGACAAGTTCGTCGAGCAGCGCATCTTCGTGCCGCCCCCTATGTCAGACTAGTTGTCGCCTCCTTTTTCAATGGGAGGCGTACAAGTGAAGTATCCTGCAGCATTCATCGAACAAGCCTTGGTAAAGGTGCACTCACGCGGCGACCGGACGATACGTTCGGTCGCCGAAGAGCTCGGCGTGA
>NZ_JBFTMX010000009.1:0-146688 GCF_056397205.1 Massilia sp. 05N420 | reverse complement strand
CGAGCTACGACTCGTCGATCAACGCCGCACAGAACCTGGGCCAGATGCAGAACGTGATGACGGCCACCGCCAACGACTCGGCCTTCCTGGGCGGCGTCAGCGTGGACAGCAAGGTCCACCAGAACGGCCAGAACAAGATCGTCGGCTGACGAGATAGTCGACCAGGACTAAACAGGAGAACATCATGTCATCCATCGCAATCCACGACCTGGCGCACAGCGCCGCACTCGACAGGCAGGCAATGTCGACGGTCCGGGGCGGCATCGCTGCCCTCGGCAAGGACATCAACGTGAACGTGAACGTCAACCAGCAGCTCGGCCAGTTCCAGCAGATCAGCGTAAACGTCCTCAACAACAATGCCGTGATCGGCGCCGGCTTCGTCGGCCCCGACGTCCAGCTGGCCGCCTCGCTGTGGGGCGCGAACCACGCCGCACTCTGAGCCACCCGGGAGAACCGTCATGAAAACCCTGACCATCACCGACCTCGCCCGCAGCGAGCAACTCGACCGTCCCACCATGTCCGCCGTGCGCGGCGGCTGGAGAGTAAGTTCGCCGTCCTGGTCGTTCGGAAACCTGAGCTATGGCGGCAGCGAGGACTCGTCGATCTCCGCAGTCCAGAACCTGGGCCAGCAACAGAATGTCCTGACCGCCACCGCCAACGGCGCCGCTTTCGTCGACGGTGTTCACGTGGACAACGACGCGACCCAACGCGGCGGCAACACCATCGTCCGCCGCTGAGGGCATGCACGGCAGTCGGAAAACCGATAAATTTGGACTACACTGGGGAGACCGGCCTCCGGTCTCCCTTCTTCCAGTACGGAGAGGCATCATGGCTACCATTACCGTCAAAGATCTTCCCACCAACATGGCGCTGGACCACAAGGCAATGTCGGTGATCCATGGCGGCGATGGCGCGCCCTGGGTCTTTGGCTGGATTCAGCCTTATCTGGAGGCGGGACCAAGCCAATTCCCGGTAATCAACTTCTACCAGATCAATAATTTTGCCGACCAGATGATCAACCAGTACCAGATGGTCTCGGTCAACAACACCGGCGCGAACGCCAACCTGAACCTGAGCGTGGACGAAAGCAGCCTGAACAAGGCGCTGCATCGAACCTGAGCCGGACCTGAACCGGATCCGAGCCGCACATGAGCTGTAACACGACCTTCCACTGGACTTCCGCCGCGCACACCGACGTGGGCCGGGTGCGCAGCCGCAACGAGGACGCCTACCTGGACCAGCCGCAGCGGGGCATGTGGGCTGTGGCCGACGGCATGGGTGGACATGCCTTCGGCGATGTGGCGAGCCGGACAGTCGTCGATACGCTCGAGAATCTGCCGCTTCCCACCGACATGGCGCAATGCATCGACGCCACGCGCGAGCGGCTCGGACAAGTCAATGCGACCCTGCGTGCCGAAGCGCGCGTGCGGCAGGTGCCGGTCATCGGAAGTACCGCCGTCGTCCTGCTCGCCTGCGGAACCGAGGCCGCCTGCCTGTGGGCAGGAGACAGCCGCATCTACCTGTACCGCCATGGCCGCCTGCAGCAGCTCACGCGCGATCACAGCCAGGCGGCGGCACTGCGCGCGCGCGGCGAGGATGCGGCGGCGGCGGCGGTCGGCGCCAACATGATCACCCGGGCGGTGGGTGCCAGCGATGTGCTGGAGCTCGACGTGACGACCCTGGCAACGCAGGACGGCGACATCTTCCTGCTGTGCAGCGACGGCCTCAGCAACCCTGTGCCCGAGCAGGCGATCCGCGAGACGCTCGCCTGCGGCGATTGCGCCCAGGCGGTGCAGACCCTGGTCGGGCTGGCGCTGGCAAATGGCGGCCGCGACAATGTGACGGTCATCGTGGCACGTGTTTCGGACATGTCGGGCGACAAGACCCTGATGAACCCCGCACTGTAGTACCTGTGCGCTCAGTGGGTCTTGCGAAAATCCTTCGAGTGCAGGCCGTGCTTCTTCAACAGGATCTGCAGGTGGGAGCGGTTCATGTCCCAGCGCCGCGCCAGCTCGGCTACCGTCCCGCCGACTTCCTGCAATCCCCGCTCGAGGCAATGGCGCTCGGCCTCGTCGCTGGCGGCCCGTTTGGCTTCCGCCAGCGACACGCTTGCCGCGAGCGCCTCCGCCGTCGCCCCAGCGCCTGGTGTCGCGGTCGTGCCGGCCGCCGCGGGCCTGATGTCTTCCGGCAGGTGCGCCAGGTCGGCTGTCTCGCCGGCCAGGCAGGCGAGACGGTACATGATGTTGCGCAGTTCGCGGATATTCCCCGGGTAGCCGTAGCGCAGCAGGAAATCGCGCAGGCGCGCCGTCAGCGCCACCGGCCGCCGCTTCAGGGCCTCCGCCGCCTCGTCGCCGTAATAGGCCAGCAGCAGCGGGATCTCATCCTTGCGTTCGCGCAGCGGCGGCAAGGTCACGTGGATCACGCTGAGACGATAGAACAGGTCTTCGCGGAACGTGCCCTGCTCGATCAGCTTGCGCAGGTTCTTGTTGGTCGCCGCGACGATGCGCGCATCGACGGCAATCGTCTCGTCGGAACCGACCCGCTGGATTTCGTGCGACTGCAGCACGCGCAACAGCTTCACCTGGCCGGGCAAGGGAAGTTCGCCGATCTCGTCGAGGAAGATGGTGCCTTTGTGCGCGCTCTCGAACTTTCCCTTGCGGTCGTTGGAGGCGCCCGTGAACGCCCCCTTCTTGTGGCCGAACAGTTCCGATTCGAGCAGGCTGTCGGGAATCGCACCGCAGTTGACCGAAATATAGGGTTTGTCGGCCCGTGTGCCGTTGGCGTGGATCACCTTGGCCATCAGCTCCTTGCCGGTACCGCTTTCGCCGTCGACCAGCACGGGCAGGTCGGTGGGCGCCGCCTTCTCGGCGATCTCGAGGGCGTCGAGCAGCTTGGGGTTGTCGCCGAAGGTGCCTTCGAACACGAAGCTGCGCGCCAGCAGTGCGCGGCGCCGTTCGCCGCTCGGCGGTTCGGCGACCGGTTCTTCCCCGGTCCGGCGTTCCATGTCGGCACCGACGGCCTGGACGAAACGCTCCTTGTGCGACAGCTGCATGACCTCGTCGCGCAGCGTATTCGCCTGGCGCAGCAGCTTGTCGACGTCCGGACGTTCGAGCCGGGTGGCCCAGCGCAGGGTCGAGCGCATGATCTCGATCTTTTCCAGCAAGGCCGCATACGACATCGCCGATCCGCGCTCGCCGCCGGGATTGAACAGTTTCATGACATCCCCGCACCCAGCTGTTTCTGCACCAGCTCGTAGTACATGCCGCGCCGTGCCAGCAATTCCTCATGGCGCCCCTGTTCGACGATCTTTCCTTCGTAGAGCACGACGATCTTGTCGGCCCGTATGATCGTGCTGAGCCGGTGCGCGATGATGACGGCGGTACGGCCGGCCAGGATGGCTTCCATATTCGCCATGATATTGCTTTCCGACTGGGTGTCGAGGGCCGAGGTCGCCTCATCGAACACCAGCAGGCGCGGGTCGTGGTAGAGAGCGCGCGCGATGCACAGGCGCTGCACCTGCCCGCCGGACAGGCCGACGCCGCGCTCGCCCACCACCTGCTCGTAGCCGAGCGGCAGCTTGCTGATGAAGGCATGGGCATCGGCCATCTTCGCCACTTCCTCGACGCGGCGGCGGTCCGGACTGTCGTCGCCGCTGGCGATGTTTTCGGCGATGGTGCCGGAGAACAGCAGGTTGCTCTGCATGACATAGCCGACCTGGGCCCGGTAATAGCCGCGGTCGATGACGTTCATCTCATAGCCGTCGACGAAGATTTTGCCCTCGCTGGGCGGATAGAAGCCCACCAGCAGCTTCGCCAGCGTCGTCTTGCCGGAACCGCTGCGGCCGACGATCGCCACCAGCTGGCCCGGCTTGATGTCGATGTCGATGTCCTCGAGCACATAAGGCGTGTCATCGCCGCCGTAGCGGAAATACATGTGCTCCAGCTTGAGCTCGCCCCGCAGGTCGGGCAGCACGACGCGCGCCGCGACGTCGGCGGGCTTCTGTTCCGGTTCGATGTCGAGCACGTCGCCGAGGCGCTCCATCGCGACCGTGGCGTCGCCCATGCGGCTCCACAGGCCCACCAGTCCCATCAGGGGCCCCAGCACGCTGCCCATCAGGGCATTGAAGGCCATCAGCTGGCCGATGGTCAGCTCGCGTGCCAGCACCAGGCTCGCACCGGCCCACAGGATCACGATCGTGGTGGCCGAATTCAATACCTGGCTTGCCAGCCCGACCAGGATGCTGAACGATTGGGAACGGTATTGCGTCTCGAGCGCCTTCACGTATTTCTTTTCCCATTTCAGGCGCACGGGACGCTCGCTGCCCATGCCCTTGATGGTTTCGATGCCGCCCAGCGCCTCCATCAGGAAGGACTGGGCATCCGTCGATGCGGCAAACACCTCCCGCGCGTACTCCTTGATACGGGGTGTCGCGAGCACGGTCAGCGCCACGATCGGGATGACGAAGCCGATCAGCAGCAGGGTCAGCTTGACGTTGTAGAAGAACAGGATGGTGAAGTACATGAAGACCATCAGCAGGTTCAGCAGGGTCGTCACGGTCGACTCGGTGAGGAAAGCGCGGATCGTCTGGTTTTCCGAAAAGCGCGCGAGGATGTCGCCGGTCTTGCGCTTGGCAAAGAAGGAATACGGCAAGGACATCGTGTGCTTGAAGAACTGCGCCATCATCGAAAAATCGAGGTTGCGTACCATGTAGTTGGACAGGTAGGCGCGCAGGGTCGACATGACCTGGGTGAACACGGTGGAGATGACGAGGCCCAGGATCAGCAGGTGCAGCAGGCCGACGTTCTGGTGTACCAGCACGCCGTCGAGGATGTTCTGGATGATCAGGGGCGGGACGATCCCCAGCATCTGGATCACGAAGGTGGCCAGGAACAGGTGCAGCAGGATTTTCCTGTAGGGCCGCAGGTAGCCGACGAAGCGCAGCCATGGCGAACGGGTTGCCGTCAGCTGCAGCAGCTGCTCGCCGGGGGTGAACACCAGGCAGGTGCCGCTCCAGCCCCGTTCGAACTCTTCCACGCTCATCTTCTTGAAGCCGACGGCCGGATCGGCGACCCAGACCTGGCTTGGCGAGACACCGTAGACGACCACGTAGTGATACCCCTCCCAGTGCACGATGAAGGGCAGCTCGAAGCCTTGCAGCGCATCGAAGGTGCATTGCACGCCGCGGGTGCCGAAACCGAGCGCCTCGCCGGCGCGCGCCAGGCTGTCCAGGGTGGCGCCTTGCGCGGTCACGTTGGCAAGTTCACGCAGCTTCCCGAGCGTCATGTTGATGCCGTAATGGCGGCACAGCATCGCAAGGCAGGCGGCACCGCAATCCATTTCCTCGGCCTGTTCGACCCAGGCAAAGCGCTTGATGACTTTTTCTCCGGCCCCCGGACTGGATGCGAGATCGAGCACGACGGGCCGCTTGCGCCGCTCCGCCAGTTTCTTCTGGCGATGCAGTTCGCGTTCGAGAAAGCGGATGCGCTCCTCGATCACCTCGCGGAATTTCGCATTGCGCTCCAGGATGAAATGCGCGGACTTCTCCGGGATGACCAGCACGGTGGCGTCCGTCGAGGCCAGTACCGTGGCGGGCTGTTCCTGGCGCATCAGGGAGGCGCGCTCGCCGAAGATCTCGCCTGGGCCCAGCGTGGCCAGCACGAATTCGTCGCTGCTGTCGTGGACCACGACCCGCACTTCGCCCTGGCGTACGACGTACAGCCGGCGGTCGTCGCGCGATCCCTGCTTCAGGATCTCCTTGCCGGCGCTGACGCGCTTGACGCCGACGCTGCGTACGAAATCGTCCAGCTCGGGCTTGCTGACCTTGCCGCGCAAATCGAACAGCCGCGCAACCAGGCCGCCTGCCGAGCTGACCGCCACATAGTTGTTGATGAAGTCCAGGGCCGCCGGGTTACGGGCAACGACCGGTTCGATCGCCGTGCGCGGGATGAACCACAGCTCGGTCTTCAGCGCCGCGCGCGCCGACAGCTCGTGCCGATAGCTGCGCAGCATGGCGATCTCGGCGAACACTTCGCCCGCCTTGCGCACGCCCATGCTGGTTTCCTTGCCATGTTCCTCGCTGAACATGCGTACCGAGCCGGAGCGGATGACGACCAGCCCATCGGCGGCGTCGCCCGCGCTGCAGATGGTATCGCCGAAGGCGTAGGCACGCGTTTCGATCGCGGCCGCGAGCGTTTCCAGCTCCTCGGCCGTGAAGACGGACAGGATCTCGACGGCGGCCAGGAATTCGGCGGGAGATTGCTCTTGTTTCGCAACTGAGTCCATGTCGGTGTCCCGCGAACCCGTCCCTCATGTTGCGGCCGCCGCCAGCTCAACGCGCGGGACAGGCCTCGATGATGTGCTCCTGCGCCCGCGCCGCCAGCCATTCCTCGCGCAGCAGGCGGCGCACCTCCACGGTGGTGTCCTCGTCCAGCGCCGCGGGATGCCTGGCGTTGACCGCGTAGATTTCGAACAACGTCCGGTCGGCCGAGGGGAAAGGGCCCAGCAGGTCGCCCGCCGCGGCATTGAACACGCGCGCCTCGATGTCGGGTCGCAGCGACCCGCGCAGTACCCGTCCGATCACCCCGCCGTTCTCGCGCGCATCGCCGACCGAATGCTCGTTCACCATCTCGGCAAAGCTGTCCGGATCGTCGGCCAGCGCCGACATCATTTCCTTGGCCTTGCCTTCGGAGTCGAGCACGATATGGCTGATCTCGACGCTGTCGAACTTCGGCGAATTAAGCTTGAAATAGTGCTCGATGGCTTGCGGGCTGCACACCTGTTCCATCATCTTTTCCTGGGTCAGGCTGTCGACGATGAAATCCTCGAACTCGTCCAGGCTGATGCCCAGCACGTCGAGGTAGTGGTTCATGTCGGCCGCCCGGTGCAGGCCCTGGATGCGCCGGAACTGGTCGGCGCGCTCCTGGATCGCTTCCGGGGCCAGCTGCACGCCCTGCTTTTTCGCCGCCAGCACGGTCAGCTTGTCGCGTACCATCTGCTCGACGAGTCCTTCGAACTGCCCGGTCAGCTTGAGTGTCCGGATGAAGTCTTCCGTATCGATGACGGTGTCGTCGATGCGCACAATCCCGGCCATGGTCTCTCCCTCGTCGACGTCCTCGTCCTATCCGTTGTAGCAGGCCGTCGGGCAAAGTCAATGTCGGCGGGACGGTGCCGGTTAAAAGCGCAGCGCCAGGTAGACGCCGGCGACGCCCAGGCTCGCCAGGGTGACCGGTATGCCGACGCGTGCGTGGCGTTTCCAGTCGATGGCGATGCCGCGCCTGGCCGCGGCGTCCACCACGATGATGTTCGCAATGCTGCCGACGATGAGCAAATTGCCGGACAGGGTGCTCACCAGCGCAAGCAGCGCACCGCCGATCTCGTGGTGGACCACAGGGATCAGCAGCATCACGGCGGGAACGTTGGATACCAGGTTGGAAAGCAGGAAAGTCGCAAAGAACAAGGGTGCCGGATGATCCAGCTGCACCCCGTGTTCTCCAAGGCGGGCGACGAGATCCGCGGCGATGCCGGTGCGCTGGAATGCATGGTTGACGACGAACAGGCTCATGAATAAAACCAGCAGCTCCCAGTCGACCAGGCCCAGCATGTTCTGGGAACGCAACTGGCGGCTCATGAGGAGGATGCCGGCGCCGATGAGCGCCATATGCTCTCTCGGCCACGGTGCGACAAGGAACGCCACCAGCAGCACGCCGGCGACGGCCAGTCCCTTTGCCGTCTGCCAGGCATCGAAGGGCACTTCCGCGGTGTGCGGCTCGGGAGCCGGCACCGACTGTGCCGCGGTATCGCCGGCGTCCTGCCAGCGACCACCGGTCTGCCACACGACCAGGGCCCAGCTTGCAAGCAGCCCCAGCGCGACGGGAGCGATCGCCTCCAGGAAGTAGCCGTCGAACGACAGCCGCAAGGTCTGGCCGATCAGCATGTTCTGCGGATTGCCGATCAAGGTCGCGGCCGAGCCGATATTGGAGGCACAGGCAAGTGCCAGCAGGA
Source organism: Massilia sp. 05N420 (assembly GCF_056397205.1). Lineage (NCBI taxonomy): Bacteria > Pseudomonadati > Pseudomonadota > Betaproteobacteria > Burkholderiales > Oxalobacteraceae > Massilia > Massilia sp. 05N420. Next base: position 138,687 of record NZ_JBFTMX010000009.1, on the reverse strand, counting down.
AAGGTATCGGGGCCAGGCCACGCCGCCTGCAGGCATCGATCAGCACCGGGGCAACCGCCAGGCAGACGATATCGTTGCTGAATACGGCCGAGAGTGCGGCCGCGATCACGACCAGCACCGCCAGGAGCCCCGGCGGCCCCAGCGACAAGCCGGCCAGCTTGCGGGTGATCCAGTCGTAGAATCCCCCGAGACGCATTTGCGCCGATACGACCATGAAGGCAAACAGCAAGGCCATCGTCGGCAAATGAATGGCAGCCACCGCGTCCTCGAGGCTCAGGGCATCGATGCTGATCAGTGCGATGGCCCCGAGCAGGGCAACCCCGGTCCGGTCGAGCCTCAGGAATGGCAGCCCCCCAAGGATCATGCCGAGATAAACGATAAGAAAGATAATAAGGATCGTGGTAGTCATATTGTTTCAATCGCAAACTGTCCCCGATTCTAACAAGCTAATAAAATTGCCCACCGCCAGTTTGCGGCACCCCGGCAGGAAACCTGTCTTGGCATTACACTACGCCGTCGGCGAAACACTCCCGGCGGCTTTTTCACGATTAGTAAAGGAAAAACGATGAGCGGATATTTGCAGGGCAAGGAGATGGCAGGCGCAGGTTCGGGCGGCGAGAGCCCGGCCCCGGCGCAACCGGCCCGCAAAGCGGTTACCCTGCCTTCGCTGCTGGCGATGCGCGCGGCCGGCCAGAAAATCGCCATGCTGACCTGCTATGACGCCAGCTTCGCTTCGCTGATGGACCGCTGCGGCGTCGACATGCTGCTGATCGGCGATTCGCTGGGCATGGTCTGCGCCGGCTACGACTCGACCCTGCCGGTGACGGTGGCCGACGTCGCCTACCACACCGCCTCGGTGGTGCGCGGCCGCAAGCACGCCTTCGTGCTGGCCGACCTGCCCTTCGGCAGCTACGGCACCAACCAGCAGGCCTACGACAGCTGCGCCACGCTGATGCGCGCCGGCGCCCAGATGATCAAGATCGAGGGCGGCGCCTGGCTGGCCGACACCGTGCGCTTCCTGACCGAGCGCGGCATCCCGGTCTGCGCCCACATCGGCCTGACCCCGCAATTCGTGCACCAGTTGGGCGGCTACAAGGTGCAGGGCAAGACCGACGCCGGCGCCGAGCAACTGAAGCGCGATGCCCAGGCCCTGCAGGACGCCGGCGCGGCCATGGTGCTGCTGGAGGCGGTGCCGGCAAGCCTGGGCAAGGAAGTAACGGAGCTGCTGCACGTGCCGACCATCGGCATCGGCGCCGGCCCGGACTGCTCCGGCCAGGTGCTGGTGATGCACGACCTGCTGGGCGTCTTCCCGGGCCGCAAGGCGCGCTTCGTGAAGAATTTCATGGATGGCCAGACCAGCATCGACGCCGCGGTGGAAGCCTATGTGGCGGCGGTGAGGGACGGCAGCTTCCCGGCACCGGAACACTGCTTCTGACCGGCGGAGGGTGGCTATGGAGACTTCTTCGACCACCCGCCTCTTTCTGGCCCTGTGGCCGGATCCGGCCGTGCGCGAGCAGCTGCGCGCATGGCGCGAGCTGTGGGACTGGCCGCGCGGCGCCTCGCCGGTCCACACGGATAAACTGCACCTGACCCTGCACTTCCTCGGCAACCAGCCAAGCGAGTCCCTGCCTGCGCTGCTCGACGGCCTGGCCGTTCCCATGTCTCCGTTCCGTCTGAAGCTGGACCTGGCGGAGCTGTGGCATAACGGGGTTGCGGTGCTGGCGCCGTCTTCGGTGCCGCAGGCGCTGCTGGACCTGCATGCCGCGCTCTCGGGCGCCCTGCCCGGCCTGGGGCTGGAGCCGGAGGCGCGGACCTATCGGCCGCACGTGACCATGGCGCGGCGGGCTCGCGGTGCGGAGATTCCGCAGAATGGACCGGTGATCGACTGGCAGATCGACCATTACACGATGGTCGAGTCGAAGACCGGGGATGGCGACGGTTACACAGTGCTGCGCGAGTACCGCTGACTTTTGCGTGGGCTCGGTGAGCCCACGATGCACATCATCGCTTCACGACGCGCGCGTTGGCCGCGATCACGACGCCCGACACGGACAGGATGCCCAGCGCCACCGCAATATTCGTATGCGCCGCCACCGACCCGATCAGCGGCGGCGCCAGCAACAGGCCCGCATAGCCCAGGGTCGCCACCGTCGCCAGTCCGCCGCCGGCCGACATGCCCGGAATGCGCGCGGCGGCCGCGAAGATCAGCGGCACCACGTTGGCCGCGGACAGGCCGATCAGCGCGAAGCCGCAGGCCGACAGCACGAAGTGGGTGCTGAGCACGGCCAGCGTCAGCCCGGCGAACATGCCGAGGCCGCCGATCACCATCACCCGCATCGCGCCGAAGCGCAGCACCAGGCGGTCGCCCGCGAAGCGGCAGGCCGCCATCGCGATCGAGAAGGCGGAATAGCCGAGTGCCGCCGATGCCGGCTCCGCGCGGGTGCGCTCGGTCAGCAGCAGCGCGCTCCAGTCGACCAGCGCGCCTTCGACCGCGAAGCACAGCATGCCGAGCAGGCCGAGGAAGAGCGCCGGGCCGCGCGGCAGCGCGAAATGGCTCTCGTGCTTCGAGGGCGCCACCCGCAGCACATAGGGTGAGCACAGCGCGACGATGACGGCGATCGCGATCCCCGCCATCAGCGCGCCGCGGCCGTCGCCCAGGCCGGCGCCGATCAGCATGCCGCCCAGGGCCGCGCCCAGCAGCCCGCCCAGGCTGAAGAAGCCGTGGAAGGACGACATGGTCGGAATGCCGCGCGCGCTTTCCACCTCGCTGGCGTTGGCGTTCATCGACACGTCCAGCACCCCGTTGCTGGCGCCGAAGGCGAAGGCCGCCAGGAACAGCGGCAGCAGGCCGTCCGCGTTCATCAGCAGCACGCCGGTGACGGCGAACAGTCCGCCGCTCGCGAGGGTAACGCTGCGGGTGCTCCAGCGCGCCGACATCCAGCCGGACACCGGCATCGCCGCGATCGCGCCGCCGGCGATGGTCAACAGCAGGAAGCCCAGGGTGCCGGTATCGATGCCGGCGCGCGCCTGGACCAGCGGCATGTGGGCCGCCCACAGGCCGATCCCGGTGCCGTTCAGCAGGAAGACGATGGAGATGGCCCAGCGCGCCGCATTCACGGTCGCTACGCTGGCGGGTTGAAGGTTCTCGACCGGCTTCATGCTTTGACTTTCGCTGCGAGTTTGATGTCGGGGGTGGGGTCGAGCTGGCGCAGGCGCTCCAGCACGTCGGGCGGACAGTCGGCTTCCAGCACCAGCTGATCGGCATCGATCAGCGGCGCGATCAGGAAGGGCGCCGGCGCCTCCAGCCGTTCGTTGAGGACGGCGACCACGCGGCGGCTGGCCGAGGCCAGCATGGCCTGCTTGACCTGGGCCTCCTCGGCATCGCTGGCGCCCAGCCCGCGGTCGGCCTCGACGCTGCAGACGCCGACCACGGCCAGGTTCACGCGCAGCCTGCGGATCTCGTCCACGGTCTGGGCACCCAGCACGGCGCCGGCATGGCCCGCGTAGATCCCGCCCAGCAGGATCACCTTCGTCTTGCGCAGTTCGCCCAATGCCAGCGCGATCTGCGGGCTGTTGGTGATGACGGCGGCGGCGCGCCCGTCTTCGAGCAGGCGGGCGAAGGCCAGGTTGGTGGTACCGGCATCGACCAGGATGGTGTCGCCGGGGCGCACGGCGTCGACCAGCGCCTGGGCCAGCATGGCCTTGCGGTCGCCGGCATCGTCGCTGCGCTGGCCGAAGCTGGGCTCGGCCCGGGTGCGCCGCATCGCGCCGCCATGCACGCGGCGCAGCAGGCCGGCGGCGTCGAGATCGCGCAGGTCGCGCCGGATCGTGTCTTCGGAGGTCTGGAAGCGCAGCGCCAGCTCGGCCGCCAGCACCTTCCCCTGTTGGTCCACCATGTCGACGATCTGTTGCCGACGTTCTTCTGCTAACTGCATTGCTTCTCCTGTTTGTTCGCGATAATGTACATATTTAGGCGCAAACGTGCAAATAAACGCAATTAAAATGCACGAATATGCATATTTAGTATGCATATTGGCAATAAATTGTGGCCTGATAGTTGGTTGGACGATTATTCGTTGTTACACTCGGCCGGTAGAAAAACACATGAAAATCATGGACAAGTCCGCCTCCATCCTCATCGTCGACGACTATCTGCTGATCCGCACCGCGGTCCGCCAGGTGCTGACCGAACTCGGCTTCGTCAACATCTTCCAGGCCGAAAACGGCAAGACGGCCCAGGACCTGATGCGCAAGCAACACATCGATGTCGTGATCGGCGACTGGAGCATGCCCATCATGAGCGGCCTCGAGCTGCTGGGCTGGATGCGCAAGGACGCGCGCTACGCCGGGACCCGGTACATGATGCTGACCGCCGAGTCGAACCCGGCCTCGGTGCGCAGCGCGCTGCAGGCCGGCGTCAACGCCTACATGATCAAACCCTTCACGGTGCACAGTTTCGCCAGCAAATTCATGGCGATGATCGGCGCGCCCCAGGAAGCCCCGGCCTCGCCGTTCGCGCACCCGGCCGCTCCCGCGCCTGCCGCTTCCCCGGCGCCGGCGGCACCGCCGGCACCATTGCGGGCAGCGGCCGGCGCCGCCGACGTGATCGGCCTGCAGCAGCCGCTGGCCGAGCGCATCAAGAAAAGCACGGTGCTGATCGTCGACGACGTGCCGACGAATATCGAGATCCTGGCCGGCGCCCTGAAGGACGAATACGCGATCAAGGTGGCGATCAGCGGCCGCAAGGCGATCGAGATCGCCGACAGCTTCCAGATCGACCTGATCCTGCTGGACATCATGATGCCGGTGATGGACGGCTTCGAAACCTGCCGCCAGCTGAAGGCAAATCCGAAGACGGCCGGCATCCCGATCATCTTCCTGTCCGCGAAGGACGCCGTCGACGACGTGGTGGGCGGCCTGCGCCTGGGCGCGGTCGACTATGTGTCGAAGCCGGCCGACCCGACCATCCTGAAGGCGCGCATCGCGACCCACCTGACCCTGGCCGCGGCCACCGCCGACCTGAAGCGCCAGAACGAGCTGCTGGTGGAGAACGCCCACCTGCGCGAGGACGTCGAACGCATGACCCGCCACGACCTGAAAAGCCCGCTGGCGGTGGCCCTGCACGGCAGCCAGGCCTTGCAGGCTAGTTCCCTCAGCGAGACCCAGCGCGAGCACGCGCGCATGATCGAGATGGCGGCCAACAATGCCCTCGAAATGATCAACCGCACGCTCGACATCTACCGCATGGAAAAGGGCGAGTACCAGCCGGCGCTGCAGGCTTTCGACCTGGGCGCCCTGCTCGAGCGCGTGGCCCGGCAGACCCGCCTCGCCTTCGCGCCCAGCGCCATCGAGATCCGCTTCGACGCGCCCAGCGACACGATCTGCCTGGGCGAACCGCTGCTGTGCTATTCGATGTTCTCGAACGCCTTCAAGAACGCGGCCGAAGCCTCGCCGGAGGGCGGCACGATCAGGATCGACGTCTCGCCGGGCTACGGCAAGCTGCACGTGGCGATCGACAACGAGGGCGAAGTGCCGCCGGCCATGCACGGACGCTTCTTCGAAAAGTACGCGACGGCGGACAAGGAAGACGGCAGCGGGCTGGGGACGTATTCGATCCGGCTGATGGCCGAGGTGCAGGGTGGCGGGGCTTCGATGGATAGCGGGGATGGGCGTACGCGGTTGACGATCACGCTGCCCTGCGTTTGATCGTTGGCGCTCGCACCCTCGTCCCCGCAGGCGGGGACCCTAGGTATCACACCAGCAGCATCAGATGCTCCCGCTCCCAGGAACTGATCACCCGCGAAAACGTCGCAAACTCCAGCTCCTTCACCTCGCAAAAAGCCTGCACGAACAAGGACCCCAGCATCGCCGCCAGCGCCGCGCAGCCGCGCAGCTGCTGGATCGCGTCCTCCAGGTTGCGCGGCAGTTCTCCGTGGATGTGCTCGGCGCTGTCGGGCGTCGGCGCGGCCGGTTGCAGGCCTTCCGTCATGCCCAGCCAGCCGCAGGCCAGGGTCGCCGCCATCGCCAGGTAGGGATTCACGTCCACGCCCGGCACGCGATTCTCGACCCGGCGGTTGACCGGGCCGGCGTTCGGCACGCGGATGCCGCAGGTGCGGTTGTCGTAGCCCCAGTGCACGTTCATCGGCGCCGACTGGAAGCGCGACAGGCGGCGGTAGGAATTTACATGGGGCGCGAATAATAAGGTCGCTGGAGGCAGGTATTTTTCCAGCCCACCGATGAATTGACGGAACAGCGTGCTCTCGCCGCCATCTTCGTCCGAGAAGATGTTGCGGCCGCTGTCGTCGACGATGCTCTGGTGGACGTGCATCGCACTGCCGGGCTCGGTCTCCATCGGCTTGGCCATGAAGGTGGCGAAGATGCCGTGCCGCAGCGCCGTCTCGCGCACCGCGCGCTTGAACAGGAAGACGCGGTCGGCCAGCTCGAGCGCGTCGCCGTGGGTGAAATTGATCTCCATCTGGCCGGCGCCGGCCTCGTGGATCAGGGTCTCGACGCCCAGCTCGTGCTGCTTGCAGAAGGCCGACAGCTCCAGGAAGAAGGGATCGAAATCGTTGACCGCGTCGATCGAATAGGATTGCCGGCCCTGCTCGGTGAAGCCGCTGCGGCCGGTTGGCGGGCTCAAGGGTTCGTGCGGGTTGGTGTTGCGCGCGACCAGGTAGAACTCCATCTCCGGCGCCACCACCGGCCGCCAGCCGCGCTCGCGGTACTTGTCCAGCACCCGCCGCAGCACGGCGCGCGGCGCCAGCTCGACCGGGCTGCCGTCGAAGTTCTGGCAATCGTGGATCACGCAGGCGACCCGCTCGGTGGCCCAGGGCACGACGCGGATCGTGGCCGGGTCCGGCACGCAGATCATGTCGGGATCGGTCGAGCCGACGTAGGGCGTGTTGTTCGGCTGCTCGCCGTGGACGGTGTTCAGCAGCACGCTCTTCGGCAGGCGCATGTGCTCGCCGGTGAGGAACAGGTCTTTCGGGAGGATCTTGCCGCGGGCGATGCCGGTCATGTCCGCGATCACGCACTCGACCTCGTGGATGTTGTGTTCTCGCAGAAAGTCCCGCATGTCCCCGCTGATCGCTTCGGCCATCGCACCCCTCGCTTGCCCCGCTGCGGGTGACTATAGCACCGGCCAGCAGGCCGCCGCGCGCGGCTGGACCCGCGTCCCGATGCCGCAATTCGTTGCCTGAATCCCGCAGTTGGCGTCATTGCCTGTTCCACACGGCGTTTTCTCCGTCATACTTTCGGCATGGAATTGCAAACGACCGAAAGAATGGCCACGGCCCGCATGTGGCGTATCTATGCCTGCGGCTGGCTCGCCTACCTCTGCCTTCTGGCGATTGCCTTGCAGGCGGATGACCTGCGGCATGGCCACGTCAACTGGCGTGCCTCGGCGCCGGTTTTCTGGAGCCTTCCACAGGCACTGTTCCTGGCCCTGCTGTGGCCGCTGAGCGGCTGGCTGGAACGCAAGCGCCTGGCGCTGGGAAGCTTGATATGCGTTCATATCGTCGGCGCCTTTTCCTACCCTGTCGCGATCTACAGCCTGATCGCCACGATCAACGGATTCAGCCAGGCGCTGGGCTGGTACGTCTGGCCCATCCTCTACGGCGCGATGACCTATGGCGTCGTCGCCGCCGCCTTCCACGTCGTGCGCCTGAACGCCACGCGCCAGCGCCAGGCCATCGCCATCCAGCAAGCCCATGCCCTGCTGGTCGCCTCCGAACTGAACGCCCTGCGCAACAAGCTGAACCCCCACTTCCTGTTCAATACCCTGCACTCGATCATCGCGCTCACGCGCCGCAATCCGGAGGCCGCCGAGACCGCGCTGTTCCAGTTCTCGGACATGCTGCGCTACGTGCTCGACACCGAAAAAAGCGGCAGCGACCGCGTCACCCTGGAAGACGAGCTGCGCTTCGTGCGCGACTACCTCGAGCTGGAAAGCCTGCGCCTGGGCGCGCGCCTGAAGGTCGAGTGGGAACTCGACATTGATGCCGCCCGCATCGCGCTGCCGGCGCTGTCGCTGCAGCCGCTGGTCGAGAACAGCATCAAACACGCGTTCAATCCGCACAGCCGCCCGGGCCTGCTGCGCATCCGCACCCGGGTCGACGATGAGGCCGGAGCCTTGACCATGACCGTCGGCGACGACGGGCCCGGCGCCGACCCCGCCATCGTGAAGCAGTCGAACGGCCTCGGCATCCGCACCGTCGAACGCCGCCTGCAGCTCGAGTACGGCGCCAGGGGCATTCTCTCGATCGCCACCGCGCCCGGCGCCGGTTTCGTCGTGACGATGTCGATCCCGCTCGAATCCGCCTGAATGAAGGAAGCCCTGTGAACACGAAAACCGTATTCATCGCCGAGGACGAGCCGCTGGCCCGCGACCTGCTGCGCGACGCCATCTACGCCCACCCCGCCCTGCGCCTGGCGGGCGAAGCCGGCGACGGCGCCACGGCACTCGAGCAGATCAACCGGATCCGCCCGGACGTGGTCTTCATGGACATCCAGATGCCGGAGATGACCGGCCTGGAAGTGCTGCGCCGCCTGAGCTGCGCACCCGACATCGTCTTCACCACCGCCTACGACCAGTACGCGGTGACGGCCTTCGAGCTGAACGCGGTCGACTACCTGCTCAAGCCTTTTACGCGCGCCCGCTTCGACGCCGCGGTGGCGCGCCTGCTGGAAGCGCCCATGCCGCCGCGCGAGATCGTCGATGCGGCGCTCGAGCAGGCGACGCGGCGCAAGGAAGGTCAACCCGCTGGCCGCCTCGAACGTATCCTGGTGCGCGACCGCGGCCGCATCTTCCCGCTGTCGCTGAACGAGATCGAATATTTGAAAGCGGATTCGAAGTACACGGCCATCGCCGCGCGCGGCCAGACCTTCCTGGTCCGCATCGGCATCTCGGAACTCGAAGCCCAGCTTGATCCAACCCGCTTCATCCGTGTGCACCGCTCGGCGCTGGTGAACCTGGACTTCGTCGATTCGATGCGGGCGGACGACCAGTCGCAGCTGCTCATCCAGATGCGGGACGGGACGATGCTGACGGCGAGCCGGGAGGCTTCGAAGGTGTTGCGGGAGATGGCGATTTGAGAGCTGCGCGGAACTCGTTTCGACCCGCGCCTTGTCAACGTCGTCCCCGCGAAGGCGGGGACCCAAGTTTGCCGAGTCGCTACGAACCTGGGGGGAATAATGCCGGGGGCATTATTCCCGCCTTCGCGGGAACGACGGGTCAGCGGCTGCGGGTCGCTCCTTGCGTTCCCGTTCCTCACACCTGAATCCAGGTCGTCTTCAACTCCGTGTACTTGTCAAACGCATGCAATGACTTGTCGCGCCCATTCCCCGACTGTTTATAGCCGCCAAACGGCACGGTGATGTCGTCGTTGTCGTACTGGTTCACATGCACGGTCCCGGCCCGCAGCCCGCGCGCCGTGCGGATCGCCTTGCTCATGTCCGCCGTCCACACCGCCGCCGCCAGCCCGTAGGGCGTGCTGTTCGCCTGCCGCACCGCCTCATCCAGATCGGTAAAGGACAGCACGGATAAAACCGGCCCGAAGATCTCCTCGCGCGCAATCCGCATCGAGGCGTCGACGCCATCGAACAGGGTCGGCTCGATATACAGGCCGCCCGTCTCGGCACGCGCGGCGCGTCCGCCCGCCAGCAGGCGCGCGCCGGCCGCCTTGCCGTCTTCGATATAGCCGAGCACCGTCTTCATCTGGATGCCGTCGACGATGGCGCCCATCACGGTGTCCGGGTCGAGCGGATCGCCCGGCGCATACTTCGGCATCAGGGCCAGGGCTTTATCCAGGAAGGCCTCGCGGATCGACTCTTCGACGAACAGGCGCGAAGGCGCGTTGCAGCTCTCTCCCTGGTTGAAGTAGATCGAGCCGATCGCGCCCGCCACCGCAGCGTCCAGGTCCGGGCAGTCGGCGCAGACGATGTTCGCCGATTTGCCGCCCAGCTCGGTCCAGGCGCGCTTCAGGTTCGACTGTCCCGCCATCTGCAGGATCTGCTTGCCGACCCGGGTCGAGCCCGTGAAGGCGATGCAGTCGACGTCCATGTGCAGGCCGAGGGCCTTGCCGGCCTCAATACCGTAGCCGGGGAGGACGTTGAACACGCCTTCCGGCACGCCGGCCTCCAGTGCCAGCTCGGCCAGGCGTAGTGAAGTCAGCGGCGCCTTTTCCGAAGGCTTGAGCACCAGGCTGTTGCCGGCGGCGAGAGCCGGGCCGATCTTCCAGGCCGCCATCAGCATCGGATAGTTCCAGGGGATGATGGCGGCCACCACGCCCACCGGCTCGCGCTGAATCAGGGCCAGGCTGTCCTGGCCGGTGGGCGCCACTTCGTCATAGATCTTGTCGATCGCCTCGCCGTACCAGCGGATGCAGTTCTGGGCCAGCTGCACGTCGACGCTGCGGCTGTAGCGGATCGGCTTGCCCATGTCGAGGGTCTCCAGCAGGGCCAGCTCGTCGCGCTTGGCCAGCATCAGGTCGGCGAAGCGGATCAGCACGCGCTTGCGATCAGCGGGTGCCTTGGCGGACCAGCGGCCGTCCTCGAAGGCGGCGCGGGCACTGGCGACCGCGGCGTCGACGTCGTCGGGACCGCAGCGCGCGACCTCGCCGAGCTGGCGTCCGTCGATCGGCGAGATACAGTCGAAACGGGCGCCGGAGGCCGCGTCAATACGCCTGCCATCGATGACGGCGCGGCCGTCGATCCGCACCGTTTTGGAACGTTCATGCCAGGATTCGGTAGTCATTGTGTCCCCTCTGGAGTCATGATTGTTGTCAGGCCGATACTAGCAAACAAAATCGATCCAATTGACGATTTATGCCGCTATAATCGCGAATTTTTCCAGCCAGAATTTCCTCTTTCCCGCTGCCCGGAGCACTTAATGAATACCATCCTGATTACGTCTGTCGTGCTCTACCTGCTGGGCACCCTGGGCCTGGGCATGTGGGCCGGCACGAGGATCAAGAACACGTCCGACTTCGCCGTGGCCGGCCGCAGCCTGCCGCTGATCATGGTGATCACCACGACCTTCGCCACCTGGTTCGGTGCCGAGACCGTGATGGGCATTCCCGCCAGGTTCGTGCAGGGCGGCCTGAACGGACTGGTCGAAGACCCCTTCGGCGCCGGCACCTGCCTGATCCTGGTCGGCCTGTTCTTCGCGGCTCGCCTGTACAAGCTTAACCTGCTGACCATCGGCGACTACTACCGCGCGCGCTACGGCAAGGGCATCGAGGTGTTCTGCTCGGCCGCCATCATCCTGTCCTACCTGGGCTGGGTGGCGGCGCAGATCACGGCGCTGGGCCTGGTCTTTTCCGTGCTGACCGGCGGCGCGATGTCGGAGACCGCCGGCATGATCGTCGGTACCCTGGCCGTGCTGATCTATGTGGTGGTCGGCGGCTTCCTGGCGGTGGCGATCACCGACTTCATCCAGATGATCGTGCTGGTGGTGGGCATGTCCATCATCGCCGTGTTCTCGTCCGAGCYGGCCGGCGGCACTGGCGCCGTGCTGCACATGATCCAGCAGAAGGACCTGTGGAATTTCCTGCCGCAGGCGAAGTTCACCGACATCGCCTTCTTCGTCGGCGCGGCCGTGACGATGATGCTGGGCTCGATCCCGCAGCAGGACGTGTTCCAGCGCGTGATGTCGGCCAAGAACGCGCCGACCGCGCGCGCCGGCGCCGTGATCGGCGGCGCCAGCTACATCCTGTTCGCCTTCGTCCCGATGTTCATCGTCGCCTGYGCCGTGATCGTGATGGGCAACGATGCGATGGAACTGGCCAAGAGCGATTACCAGCGCGTGCTGCCGACCTTCGTGATGACGAAGATGCCCCTGATCATGCAGATCCTGTTCTTCGGCGCGCTGCTCTCCGCGATCAAGAGCACCTCCTCGGCCACCCTGCTGGCGCCGTCGACCAGTTTCACCGAGAACATCCTCAAGAACCTGCGCCCGGGGATGAGCGACCGCCAGCAGCTGTTCGCCATGCGCGTGACCATCGTCGTGTTCGCGGCGCTGGTGCTGACCTACGCGATCGCGATGAAGGGTACCTCGATCTACGAACTGGTGTCCTCGGCCTACCAGGTGACACTGGTCGGCGCTTTCGTGCCGCTGGTGATGGGCCTGTACTGGAAGCGCGCCACCACCCAGGGCGCGATCCTGTCGATCGCGGCCGGCATCGCGGTCTGGATCGTGTTCTTCCCGCAGCTCTCRTCACTGGGCGAGCATTTCCCGGGACAGCTGGCCGGGCTGATCGCGGCGTTCGCGGGCATGATCGTGGGGTCGCTGGCGCCGCAGGTGCTCAAGAATCGGCATGAGCCGCACAAGACGGCGTTGAGTGTGTAAATCGTAAATGGCCCCGGCTGATGTTCGGGGCCTTTCAGTTTGTCAGTCCATCCATCCTCTTCCGCGCACATCATCCAAAGTCAGGTCCAGGCAAAACCTGATCCGCTCCACCATCTCATCGATCTGCGCACAGCTCATCACCAGCGGCGGCGCCACGATCATCCGGTCTCCCACCGCCCGCATGATCACCCCGTTGTCGAACATATGGCCCCGGCACACCATGCCTACCGCCAGTTCGCGCGGGAAGGCTTCGCAGTCGTGCAGCGTGGCGCCCTTGCGCCGTACCAGGTTCAGGCCCGCCGCCATGCCCATGCTCTCGGCGTGTCCCACCAGCGGATGCGAGGCCAGCGCCCCGAACGCGGCTTTCAGGTAAGGGCCGGTCGAAAGCAGAACGCGCTCGACCAGGCCTTCATCGATCATGATGCGCAGGTTCTCGAGCGCCGCCGCGCAGGCGACAGGGTGGCCTGAATAGGTGAAGCCGTGGTTGAAGTCGCCGCCCTTCTCGACCAGGGTATGCGCGACCCTGACGCCTACCAGCACGCCGCCCAGCGGTACATAGCCCGACGTCACGCCCTTGGCGAAGGCGATCAGGTCGGGCCGGAAGCCCATCAGCTGGCAGCCGAACCAGGTGCCCAGGCGGCCGAAGCCGCAGATCACTTCGTCGGATACCAGCAGTACGCCGTACTTGTCGCAGATGCGCTGGATTTCGGGCCAGTAGGTCGGCGGCGGGATGATCACGCCGCCCGCGCCCTGCACCGGCTCGCCGATGAAGGCGGCCACCTTGTCGGGCCCGAGTTCGAGGATCTTCTCTTCCAGCCAGCCGGCCGCGTGCAGGCCGAACTCGGCTTCGCTCATGCCGCGCCCATGCTCGGCGAAGTTCGGCTCGCCGATGTGGTGGATGCCGGGTATCGGCAGCGCGCCCTGCGCATGCATGGCGTCCATGCCGCCCAGCGAGGCGCCGGCCACGGTGCTGCCGTGATAGGCGTTGCGGCGGCTGATGATGGCCTGGCGCTGCGGCTGCCCCATCAGCTGCCAGTAGCGCCACACCATGCGCACGATGGTGTCGTTGGCTTCCGAGCCCGAGCCCGTGAAGAACACGTGCTGCATGCCCGCATCGACCTTGCGCGCCAGTTCGACCAGGCGCGCCGCCAGCATCAGCGCCGGCACATTGGTCGTGTTGAAGAAGCTGTTATAGAAAGGCAGCGTGTCCATCTGCCTGGCCACTGCGGCGCTCATGCTCGCGCGGCCGTAGCCGACGTTCACGCACCACAGGCCGGACATGCCGTCGATGAGCTTGCGGCCTTCAGAATCCCACAGGTAGATGCCGTCGCCGCGCACCATCACGCGCGCCCCGCGTTCGCGCAGCGCGCCATGGTCGGTGAAGGGATGCAGGTAATGCGCGCTGTCGAGCTCCTGCAGCGCGCGCGTGTCAAATGTTCCCGGGCTGTCCACCTCCCGGACCGGCGCGAGCACGTCGGCCGTCACAATGTCGCTTGCCATGATCGACTCCCATCGTTATTGGACGCTCTTTCTTATACATGCAGCAGCAAGTGTTCCCGTTCCCACGGGCTGATGACGGTCATGAACTCCTGGTGCTCGAGTTCCTTCACCGCCGAATAGACGTCGATGAAGCGCTCGCCCAGGATGTCGCGCAGGCGGTCTTCGCGGCGCAGCAGGGTGAGCGCCTCCGGCAACCCCTGCGGCAGTTCGACTTCCATCTTGTAGGCGCTGCCCTCGACCATCGGGGTCGGCTCGATCTGTTCCTGGATGCCGAGGTAGCCGCAGGCCAGGGTCACGGCCAGCGCCAGATAGGGATTGGCGTCGGCGCCGATCACGCGGTTCTCGACGCGGCGGTCCTGCGAACCCGACACCGGCACGCGGATGCCGACCGTGCGGTTGTCGACGCCCCACTGCAGGTTGATCGGCGCGGCGGTGCGGCGCACGATGCGGCGGTAGGAGTTCACGTAGGGCGCGACGATCGCCATCGCCGACGGCATGTACTTCTGCAGGCCGCCGACGTACCAGCGGAACAGCTCGGACGGCGCGCCGTTTTCGTCGCTGAAGATATTCTGGCCGGTCTCGCCGTCGACCACGCTCTGGTGCACGTGCATCGCCGAACCGGGTTCGCCCGCCATCGGCTTGGCCATGAAGGTGGCGTACATGTCGTGCTTGAGCGCGGCCTCGCGCAAGGTGCGCTTGAAGTAGAAGACCTTGTCGGCCAGGCCGAGCGGCTCGCCGTGCTGGAAGTTGATCTCCATCTGGCCGGCGCCGATCTCGTGGATCAGCGTGTCGACGTCCAGGCCCATCATGTCGCAGTAGTCGTAGATGTCTTCGAACAGCGGATCGAATTCGTTGACGGCGTCGATGCTGTACACCTGGCGGCTGGTCTCGGAGCGTCCGCTGCGGCCGATCGGCGCGGCCAGCGGCAGGTCGGGATCGATGTTCTTGGCCGTCAGGTAGAACTCGAGTTCGGGCGCCACCAGCGGCTTCCAGCCCTTCTGCGTGTACAGCTTGAGCACGCGCCGCAGCACGCTGCGCGGGGCGAAGTCGACCAGGCGGCCGTCGGAGAAATAGCAGTCGTGGATGACCTGGGCGGTGGGATCGACGGCCCACGGCACCATCGTGATGGTGCCGGGATCGGCCTTCAGGATCATGTCGCGGTCGGTGGTCGAGATCGCGCGGTCGAAGGCATCGTCGTTCTCGGGCGAGTTGCCGGTGACGGTCATGCCGAGCACGATCTCCGGCAGGCGCATGCCGCGGTCTTCGGTAAATTTTACACGTGGCAAAATTTTGCCGCGGGCGACGCCGGTCAGGTCGGGGACCAGGCATTCGATTTCGGTGACTCGCTTACCGTTGAGCCACTCGTCCATGTCGTTGTATGAAAAATTGTCGCGGATAGCCATGATGGTTCCTCTGTTCCTTGAATGAACGCGGGCGCGCAAACGCGGCCCGCGGCGCGCGGGTTGATCTGAACAGGGGCGCTATGGAACGGAGCGGGCCGCCCATTTTTCATAGGCGGTCATAAGTTCTTCCGTTTTTTGGATTGAAAGCGGGCACGGCAGGCGTCGCCGAAGGCGCCGAACATCTTCATCGAGTGCGGATTGTGGGCGATGCGCCATTCCGGGTGCCATTGGACGGCCAGGGTAAAGCCCGGCGAGGTGGAGACGGAAAACGCCTCGACCAGGCCATCTTCCGCTACCGCCTCCACCGTCAGGCCGGGCGCCAGTTCGTTCACGCCCTGGCCGTGCAGGGAATTGACGGGAATTTCGTCCTTGCCCAGGATGCCGTGCAGCATGCCACCTTCGATGATGCGGATCTTGTGCGCATCGCCGTACTGCTCGTCCATGCCCAGTTCGGGATTCTCGCGATGGTCGAAGTGTCCCGGCACCGTCTGCACCGCCTGGAACAGGCTGCCGCCCAGCGCCACGTTCATCTCCTGGAAGCCGCGGCAGATCGCGATGATCGGAATGCCGCGCTTGACCGCTTCGCGGATCAAGGGCAGCGTGGTCTGGTCGCGCGCCGGATCCTGCGGCAGGGTCGGGTCGAGTAGTTCTTCGGAGTAATAGCTGGGATGAACATTCGATGCCGAGCCGGTCAGCATGATGCCGTCGCACAGGTCGAGCATGGTTTCCAGGTCGAGCGTCTCCCCCAGCGACGGCAGGATCATCGGCGCGCAATCGGCGCCGATCACGACTGCATCGACATACTTGTGCTGGGCCGCGTGATAAGGATGTTCTCCGAAATCGCGGGTGCAAGCGGGGACGATAACGATCGGGCGCATGTTCTCTACCTTTGTGAAGTGAGGCGCACACGGACCATCATACTGCAATCTGATCCGGGTGCGAGTGGCCGTTGATGCAGATCAACTGTTCAGAAAACCGATAACAAAATCTTATCGTCAACTCGGAAACGGTGCCAACACGAACGGCAGCGCTTGCATAAGAGTAGCGGGAACGACGTAGCGCATTGCGTGGTATCTTTGTCCTCTAATACGAACAAGCACGAGGAAACCATGCTGAACCTGAAAGATCCTTCCCTGCTGCGCCAACAGGCGTATATCGACGGCGAATGGTGCGATGCCCGCGAGGGCCAGACCGTGACGGTGACCAATCCGGCCACCGGCGAATCGCTGGGGACCGTGCCCCACATGGGCGCGCAGGAGACCCGCCGCGCGATCGAAGCCGCGAATGCCGCCTGGCCGGCATGGCGCAAGAAGACCGCGCGCGAACGCGCCCTCATCCTGCGCAAGTGGAACGACCTGATGCTCGAGAACGCGGACGACCTCGCCGCCATCATGACCGCCGAACAGGGCAAGCCGTTGACCGAAGCGAAAGGCGAAGTCGGCTACGCCGCCTCCTTCTTCGAATGGTTCGGCGAGCAGGCCAAGCGCATCGAAGGCGACGTGCTGGAATCGCCGGCGCGCGACCGCCGCCTGATCGTGACCAAGGAGCCGATCGGCGTCTGCGCCGCCATCACCCCGTGGAACTTCCCGTCCGCGATGATCACCCGCAAGGTGGCCCCAGCCCTCGCCGCCGGCTGCCCGATCGTGCTGAAGCCCGCCGAGCTGACCCCGTTCTCCGCCCTGGCCCTGGCCGTGCTGGCCGAACGCGCCGGCGTGCCGAAAGGCGTGTTCTCGGTCGTGATCGGCGATGCGAAGGCGATCGGCGCCGAAATGTGCGCCAACCCGATCGTGCGCAAGCTGAGCTTCACGGGCTCGACCCCGGTCGGCCGCCTGCTGATGGAACAGTGCGCGCCGACGGTGAAAAAACTGTCGCTGGAACTGGGCGGCAACGCTTCCTTCATCGTCTTCGACGACGCCGACCTCGATGCTGCCGTCGAGGGCGCGCTCGCCTCGAAGTACCGCAACGCCGGCCAGACCTGTGTCTGCGCCAACCGCATCTATGTGCAGGACGGCGTGTACGACGAATTCGCGCGCCGCTTCACCGAGAAGGTCAAGGGACTCAAGGTCGGCAACGGCATGGAGCCGGGCGTGAACCAGGGTCCGCTGATCGAAGACAAGGCCCTCGTGAAGGTGGAGAACCACATCGCCGACGCGCTGTCGAAAGGCGCCCGCCTGCTGTTGGGCGGCAAGCGCCATGAACTCGGCCACAGCTTCTTCCAGCCGACCGTGCTGGCCGACGTGACCCCGGCCATGCTGATTTCGGAAGAGGAAACCTTCGGTCCGGTGGCGCCGCTGTTCCGCTTCAAGACCGAAGAGGAAGTCATCGCCCTCGCCAACAACACGGAATTCGGCCTCGCCTCGTATTTCTATGCGCGCGATATCAACCGCGTGTGGCGCGTGGCCGAGCAGATCGAGACCGGCATGGTGGGCGTGAACACCGGCCTGATCTCGAACGAGATCGCGCCTTTCGGCGGGGTGAAGCAGTCCGGCCTGGGCCGCGAAGGTTCCAAGTACGGCATGGACGACTACCTGGTCATCAAGTACATCTGCCTCGGCGGCATGTAAGCACGGACCGAACATGGCCTACGATCCCATGTCCGATGTCGAGGATGCGCCGCTGTTCATCATGCCGCGCGTCCTCGAACAGCTGCGCGCCTTCCGCGACGGTCCCAAGCTGGCCGACCTGCCGGGCGTGAACCCGTCGGCGGAACGCGAGCGCCTGGCGGTGGTGCTGGACGACCTGGCCACGCGCCTGCTGGCCGGCATCGAAGCGCATCCGACCAAGTTCTGGGTCATGAAGCAGTTCCAGCAGTCGCTGGAACTGGTCCAGGAGGAAGATACCGAGGCGAGGGAACACTTCGGTAGCGAACTCGAGCGCCTGATGGACCTCCTCGGGATCGAAAGTTCGGACGGCCTGCTGGCTTGTTATCTGGGAGGTATTTGAACGTTGTTGATTTTCCACACGGCAACGTTTTGATTGTTTTGTAGGACTTGTCCTACTAGAATCTCACTCATTGTCACTACCAGTGACATCCCCATTGCGTTGGCCCCAACCCCGCCAACCAGCAGCGACCGCACTGCCTACCTCCGCCTACGTTTTGCCTGGCCCCCCAGATGTTCAGTGGCCGCCTGCACCCTTCTTCGACAACAAGGACTCCATAGAAATGAAGCTGAATAACATGAAGATCGGCCAGCGCCTCGGCCTGGGCTTTGGATTGATGCTGGCCCTGCTGATCCTGGTCGCGATCTTCGGTCTCGAAAACATGAACGCGCTCAACGCGGCCGTGGACAAAATCGTCAACAACAACAACGTCCAGATCAAGAACGTGACCGACATGCGCGATGTCCAGCGCCGCATCGCCATCAACGTGCGCGACATCATCCTCACCAGCGACGACGCCGAAATGGCAAACCTCGCCAAAACGATCGAAGGCGCATGGCAGGAATACGACCGGGCCATCGCCACCCTCGACAAGATGATCGTCGATCCGCAGTTGCGGGCGCAGCTGGAACAGATCGCGGCCGCGCGCAACACGGCGGCGCCCCTGATCGCGAAAACCCAGCAACTGGGTAGGGAAAACAAGAACGACGAAGCGGTCGGCCTGATGAAGTCCAGCGTCATGCCGGCCACCAGGGCATGGCTGGCCGAGATCACGAAAATGGTGGAAGCCCAGGCCGCCCGCAACCAGGCCGAACTGGCAGCCGGCCAGGTCGAGTTCAGGCAGGCGCGCATGGTGCTGATCGGCGTGGCCGTCGTCGCCCTGCTGGCCGCGGTTGCCATCGGCTTCTTCATCACGCGCTCGATCACGCTGCCGATGCGCCGCGCGGTGGACGTTGCCAAGACCGTCGCCGCCGGCGACCTCACCAGCCACATCGAAGTCAATTCGACCGACGAAACCGGCGAACTGCTGGCAGCCCTGAAGGACATGAACGGCTCGCTGCAGACCATCGTCGGTCAGGTGCGCAGCGGCACCGGAACCCTCGCCACCGCCTCGAACGAAATCGCGACCGGCAACCTGGACCTGTCCAGCCGCACCGAACAGCAGGCCGGCGCGCTCGAAGAAACCGCCTCCTCGATGGAAGAGCTGACCTCGACCGTCAAGCAGAATGCGGAAAACGCGCGTCAGGCCAACCAGCTGGCGATGTCGGCATCGAACGTGGCCGTGCGCGGCGGCGAGGTAGTCTCCGACGTGGTGATCACGATGAACTCGATCAATGAATCGGCCAACAAGATCGTCGACATCATCGGCGTCATCGACGGCATCGCCTTCCAGACGAATATCCTGGCACTGAATGCGGCGGTGGAAGCGGCCCGTGCCGGCGAACAGGGCCGCGGCTTTGCCGTGGTGGCCTCCGAGGTGCGTAACCTGGCCCAGCGCTCGGCCGCCGCCGCCAAGGAAATCAAGACCCTGATCGGCGACTCGGTCGAGAAGGTCGGCCAGGGCAGCCGCCTGGTGCAGCAGGCCGGCTCGACCATGGGCGAGATCGTCGCCAGCGTGCGCCGCGTGACCGACATCATGGGCGAGATCACGGCCGCGAGCCAGGAACAGGAAGCCGGTATCGAGCAGATCAACAAGGCGATCGGCGAAATGGATTCCGTCACCCAGCAGAACGCGGCCCTGGTGGAAGAAGCGGCGGCCGCCGCGCAATCGCTGCAGGAGCAGTCCGGGCAACTGGAAGAGCTGGTCAGTACCTTCCGCCTGGCTGGTACTGCGGGGCAGGCTGTTCGCTCTGCACCGGCAACGCGTTTGGCGCTGGCTGCCTGATCCTACGATTTGTACTCATAATACTTGCGCGCGTCGCCGCGCACCTGCTCGGCCGGGTACTTGGCCCGGTTGAGCACCATCTTCTCCTGCACCGCCGCCAGCAGGTCGACGTCGAGCTTGTCGGCCAGGCGCACCAGGTAGACCAGCACGTCCGCCATCTCGTGCCGTACTCCCACCAGCTTGCTTGGTCCGAGTTCCTCGGCGCGGCCATGCTGCAGCCACTGGAAATGCTCCAGCAGCTCGGCCGCTTCCACCGTCAGCGCGCAGGCCAGGTTCTTCGGCGTGTGGAACTGGTCCCAGTCGCGCTCGTCGACGAATTCGCGCACCATCGCCCGCAGCCGGGCGAGGTCGCCAAATGCCGAATCATTTGCCATAATCGTGCTCCAATACAAGTGTCCCTTGTGGGACGGCCATGATACAGCGGCCGGGCTCACCAGGGCGCTGATAACGCTATCAAACCAGACGATGAACAAACCAGAAACCCTTCGCAGCCGCAGCAGCGGCCGCGTCACGCTGTCCGAGGTGGCGGCGCGGGCCGGCGTCGGGACCATGACGGTGTCGCGCGCGATCAACCAGCCGGAGCTGGTGTCGGCCGCCCTGCGCGCGCGCATCGAGGAGGCCGTGGCGGAACTGGGCTACGTGCCCAACCGCGCCGCCCGCGCGCTTGCATCGGCGCAGTCGAAGGTGATCGTGGTGCTGGTGCCGTCGCTGTCGAACGCCGTGTTCACCGAAGTCCTGGCCGGCATCCAGGACGCGCTGGAAAAGGATGGCTACCAGATCCTGATCGGCAATACCCGCTACTCCGACGCCGAGGAAGAAAAGCTTCTCAACATTTACCTGCAGTCGAACCCGGATGGCGTGCTGCTGTCCGGCCTGACCCACAGCAAGCAGGTCACGAAAATCCTGACCACGTCGAAATTGCCGGTGGTCTCGATGATGGACCTCGCAAGTTCGCCGGACGCGCTCTCGGTGGGCTTTTCGCAGATCGAGGCCGGCTACACCATGACCCGCTACCTCGTCGACAAGGGCTACAAGCGCATCGGCTTCATGGGCGCCCAGCGCGACGAGCGCACGCTGAAGCGGGCCGAAGGCTACCGCCGCGCCCTGCAGGAAACCGGCCTGTACGATCCCCTGCTCGAGACCATGGTGAACGACCCCTCCACGATCGCGCTCGGCGCCGAACTGCTGGGACGCATGCTGTCGGTGACGCCCGACTGCGACGCCATCTTCTGCTGCAACGATGACCTGGCCCAGGGCGCGATCTTCCAGTGCCAGCGGCGCGGCATCGCGGTGCCCGCCCGGCTCGCCATCTGCGGCTTCAACGACCTGCCGGTGTCGGCCTGGATGAATCCTTCCCTCACCACCATCGCCACCCCGCGCTACCGCGTCGGTTTCGAGGCGGCCCAGCTGCTGCGCGCCGTCATCCACGGCGAAACGCCCGCCGTCACCCGCATCGATCTCGGCTTCACCCTGATGGCGCGCGAAAGCGCCTGATCCTTCTCCCGGCCGCTTGCGAGAGAGCGGCCGCGGCATCCACCGTTTTCCGCTCGTGCTGCGCCGCAGCATGAAAACTTCTTTACAAAACCATCGATCGGCGTAGACTCGCCACGCCTGATAACGCTACCAAATTTATCATGATTTATCATCAGCCCATCAATCAAAGCCCCGAACCCACCCCGTCCGCCCCGCCGGCGCGCTGGGTCGTCATGGGGGTCTCCGGCTGCGGCAAGAGCGAGGTCGGGCAGCGGCTGGCGCAGGCGCTGGGCGTACGCTTCCTCGAAGGCGACGCCTTCCACAGCGTATCGAACGTGGCCAAGATGGCTTCCGGCATTCCTCTCAACGACGACGACCGTGCCGATTGGCTGCGCATCCTGCAGGGCGAGATCGCCGCGGCCCGGGCGCGCGGCGAAGGCCTGGTGCTGGCCTGTTCGGCCCTCAAGCGCCGTTACCGCGACCTGCTGCGCGCCGCCGACCCCGACCTGCGCTTCGCCCACCTGAGTGGCCCGCGCGAGCTGATCGCCCAGCGCATGCTGGCGCGCACCGCCCACTACATGCCGGCCTCGCTGCTCGACAGCCAGCTGCGCGACCTCGAACCCCTGCAGCAGGACGAAGCCGGTCTGCTGCTCGACCTCAGCAAGACGCCTCCGGCGCTCACCGAAGAAATACTGCATACCCAGGGTCGCTAGAACCCGTTCATCAACACGACATAGGAGACACAAGCATGGCCTCAACCAGACAACAAGGTATTCCCCGGCGCCGCTGGGGCATCGGCGCGCTGCTCGGCGCGGGCGTCCTGATCAACTACATCGACCGCATCGGCCTGTCGGTCGCGGCGCCCCAGATCAAGGATGTGTTCCACCTCAGCGCCGTCGAACTGGGCCTGCTGTTTTCCGCCTTCGCCTGGTCGTATTCGCTGCTGCAGATTCCGGTCGGGATGGTGCTGGACCGCTTCGGCCCGACCCGGGTCGGACGCTGGGGCGCCTTCCTGTGGGGCCTGGCCTCGATCATTACGGCATTCTCGAGCGGCTTCGCCGGCATCTTCGTGGCGCGCATCCTGCTGGGCGTGGCCGAAGCGCCGGCCTTCCCGGTCAGCTCCAAGGCCACGGGCTACTGGTTCCCGCGTAACGAGCGCGGCCTGGCCACCGCGATCTTCGACGCCGCCGCCAAGTTCTCGAACGTGATCGGGGTGCCGCTGGTGGCGGTCACGGTGGTGAGCTTCGGCTGGCGCTGGGGTTTCGCCCTCACCGCGACCCTGAGCTTCCTGTATTTCATCGCCTTCTACGTGCTGTACCGCGACCCGAGCGCCGACCGCAAGCTGTCGAAAGCCGAATACGACTACATCCAGCGCGGCGGCGCCGCGCCCGAGGGCCCGGCCGATGCCGGCGCCCTCAATATGCTCGGCTATCTGCTGACCAAGTCCAAGGTCTGGGGCCTGACGATCGGTTTCGCCGCCTACGGCTACACCTTCTACCTGTTCCTGACCTGGCTGCCCGGCTACCTGGTCGAGTCGATGCACATGAGCATCCTGAAGTCGGCCGGATTCGCCGCCATCCCCTGGGCCTTCGCCACCCTGACCGACCTGTTCGTCGGCGGCTGGCTGATCGACCACCTGGTTTCGCGGGGCAGGAACGAATCGAAGGTGCGCAAGACCGTACTGATCGTCGGCATGACCTTCGGCCTGGCCGTGTTCGGCGCCACCCAGACCGTTGACCCGGCCTGGGCCATCTTCTGGATCTCGATCGCCCTGGGCGGACTGGCCTCGGCCGCGCCGGTCGGCTGGTCGCTGCCTTCGCTGATCGCGCCGAAGGGCGGCGCCGGCACCATCGGCGGCATCATGAACTTCGCGAACAACCTGATGGGCGCGGCCGCGCCGATCGTGACCGGCATGATCGTCGGCGCCACCGCCTCGTTCGCCAATGCCTTCTTCGTCGCCGGCGTCATCCTCGTCATCGGCATCGTCTGCTTCGTGTTCGTGCTAGGGAAGATCGAACCGATTCCCGATCCGGAATCCGGCAAGCCCGCAGTACGCGCACCGGCCAAGACCGCCTGATAGAACAACAAAAAAAGAAAGACGAAGATGAAATCCAAGTTTTCCCTGATGTGCGCAGCCATGCTGTGCAGCGGCGCGGCGCTGGCCGACGGTTCGGTCGCCTTTTATGGCGTGATGGATGTGGGCGTGTCGGTGGACCAGGGCGGCGTCGCCGGCACCTCGACCCGCGTGACCAGCGGCATGGCCACCCAGAGCCGCTGGGGCTTCCGTGGCAGCGAAGACCTTGGCCAGGGCATGGCCGCGTTCTTCGTGATCGAGGGCGGCATCCACGCCGACAACGGCACCTCGACCCAGAACAACACGCTGTTCGGCCGCACCTCGATCGTCGGCCTGCGCGGCCGCCTCGGTTCGGTCTCCGCCGGCCTGCAGGACACGCCGCTGTTCACCACGCTCAACGTGGTGGTCGACCCGCTGCGCAACGGCATCGTGCGCTCCAACAACCTGATGCCGCCGACCGGATTCCGGGCGTCGAACTCGGTGCTGTACCGTAGCCCCGATATGAATGGATTCAGCGGCGATCTGATGTATGTGGCCGGCGAAGTCGCCGGCGACAGCGCCGCCGGACGGGCCTTCGGCGGCTCCTTCGGCTACACCGGCGGCCCGCTGTCGGCCCGCATCGCCTATCACCGCAAGAACAACGACACCTCGATCCTGAGCGGCACCGACCCGGCGCGCAACCTGCTGCTGGGTGCGAACTACGACTTCGGGATCCTGCGCGCCTACTTCGGCTACGAGGTGAACAAGGGCCGCAACAGCGCGCCCCTGAACAATGGCGCCGCGGTGTTCGGCGGCGCGCCGCCGACCGCGTCGACCGACAGCCGCGACCTGCTGCTGGGCGCGTCGGTGCCGTTCGGCGCCAGCACCGTGGTCCTGACCTATGTGCGGGCGGACGACCGCACCCTGCACAACCAGGATGCGCAACAGCTGGGCGCTGCCTACATGTATGCGTTCTCGAAGCGCAGCGACGTCTACGCCTCCTACGGCGTGATCCACAACCACAACGGCGCCGCCTACACCGAAGGCAACAGCGAAGAACCCGGCACGGGCAACCGCCAGCTCGCGATGGGCTTGCGCCATCGCTTCTGACGGCCTGCCGGCTCAGTTGCCGGCGTCGCTTTCCAGATAACGCTGCAGGATCAGGTCCAGCTTCGGCTGGACCTCCTGGTGGCTGCCGACCGTGATGCCGAGGTCGCGCAGCCGCAGCGGCTCGCTCACGCCGGGGTCCAGCCGTCCGCGTAGCGCGCCAGCAGCGCGTCGTATTTCTGCGTCAGTTCCTCGGCGCTGGACACCGTCATGCCGAGATCGCGCAGCAGGCCGTCCTTCAAGCCGTACACCCAGCTGTGGATCGTCAGTTCCTGCCCGCGGTCCCAGGCGTCCTGAACCACCGTGGTTTGGGCGCAGTTGATCACCTGCTCGGCCACGTTCAGCTCGACCAGCCGATCGTGGGCGACGGTGGGCTGCACGATCTCTCCCAGGTAGCGGCCGTGCTTGTGCTTGACGTCCTGCACGTGGCGCAGCCAGTTGTCGGTCAGGCCGACCCGGCGTCCGGTGAGGGCCGCGTGCACGCCACCGCAGCCGTAATGACCGCAGACGATGACGTGCTTCACCTTGAGCACATCAATGGCGAACTGGAGCACCGACAGGCAGTTCAGGTCCGAGTGCACCACCACGTTCGCCACGTTGCGATGGACGAACATCTCGCCCGGCATCATGCCCAGCAGTTCGTTGGCGGGCACGCGGCTGTCCGAGCAGCCGATCCACATGTATTCCGGGGCCTGCTGCGCGGCCAGCGAATTAAAGAAATCGGGTTGCTTGGCGACGACCGATTCCGCCCAGGCGCGGTTCTTGGCGAACAGCTCCCTGGTGATGGGTTTTGAGTTAGGCATCTGATTCTCTCGACCTTGTGTTTAAGATAACTATTAATGCAAAAAAAACCGCTGGGACTCGCGCCATCCAGCGGTTGTCGACTTCTTACTCGAAGAAGTCCTTCACTTTATCCATCCAGCCCTTGCTCTGGGGGCTGTGCTTGGCGCCGCCCTCCCTGGTCAGGCGCTCGAACTCGCGCAGCAGGTCCTTCTGCTTGTCGGTCAGCTTGACCGGGGTCTCGACCACGACGTGGCAGAACAGGTCGCCCGCGTAGCCGGAGCGCACGCCTTTGACGCCCTTGCCCTTCAGGCGGAAGACCTTGCCGGTCTGGGTGCCTTCGGGGATGGTGAAGGATACCTTGCCGCCCAGGGTCGGCACCTCGATCTCGCCGCCCAGTGCCGCCTTGCTGAACGAGATCGGCATTTCGCAATGCAGGTCGTCGCCTTCGCGCTGGAACACCTCGTGCGGCTTGATGTGGATCTCGACGTACAGGTCGCCCGGAGGACCGCCGTTGGTACCCGGCTCGCCGTTGCCCGACGAGCGGATCCGCATGCCGTTGTCGATACCGGCCGGGATCTTGACTTCCAGGGTCTTGTTGCGCTTGATGCGTCCGGCGCCGCCGCAGGCCGCGCACGGTTCCGGGATGATCTTGCCGCTGCCATGGCACTTCGGGCAGGTCTGCTGGATCGAGAAGAAGCCCTGCTGCATGCGCACCTGGCCGTGGCCGTGGCAGGTCGAGCAGGTGACCGGCTGGGTGCCCGGCTTGGCGCCGCTGCCGTGGCAGGTATCGCACTTGTCCCAGCTCGGCACGCGGATGGTGGTGTCGAAGCCGGCGGCTGCCTGTTCCAGCGTGATCTCGAGGTTGTAGCGCAGGTCGGCGCCGCGGTACACCTGCGGGCCCGAGCTGCGGCCGCGGCCGCCGCCGAAGATATCGCCGAAGATGTCGCCGAAGGCGTCCGAGAAACCGCCGGCGCCGAAACCGCCGCCCATGCCGCTGTTCGGATCGACGCCGGCGTGACCGTAACGGTCGTACGCTTCGCGCTTCTCCGGATTGGTCAGCATCTCGTAGGCTTCCTTGACCTCCTTGAACTTCTCCTCCGCTTCCTTGTTATCCGGATTGCGGTCGGGGTGGTACTTCATCGCGAGCTTGCGATAGGCCTTCTTGATCTCGTCTTCCGACGCAGTCTTGGCGACCCCGAGGATCTCGTAAAAATCACGCTTTGCCATTTGTCGGCACCTTGCTGTCTATCTTGAAAAACTGTCTGTGCAAAAAAACCGAGCCGGGCACCAGAAGGCTGCATCGGCTCGGGATGTTCCGCGTTGGGAGCTAACTTGAGCGGCTAACCCCCTATTGTGACATTACTTGGCGTCCTTGACTTCCTTGAAGTCGGCGTCGACCACGTCATCGTCCGCCTTGGCGCCCGATTCAGCACCCGGCTGTTGCGCGCCAGCCGCACCCGCAGCGCCAGCCTGCTGGCCCTGCATGTCGGCGTACATCTTCTCGCCCAGCTTTTGCGCGGCGGTCGACAGGGATGCCACCTTGGCATCGATCTCGGCCTTGTCGCCCGATTTGATCGAGCCTTCCAGGTCGGCGATCGCGGCTTCGATCTTTTCCTTCTCGCCGCCGTCCAGCTTGTCGCCGTACTCGGTCAGGGACTTGCGGGTCGAGTGGACCAGCGCGTCGGCCTGGTTGCGCGACTCCGCCAGTTCCTTGACCTTCTTGTCCTCTTCCGCGTTCAGCTCGGCGTCCTTCACCATCTTCTGGATCTCGTCTTCCGACAGACCCGAGTTGGCCTTGATGGTGATCTTGTTTTCCTTGCCGGTGGCCTTGTCCTTCGCGCCCACGTGCAGGATGCCGTTGGCGTCGATGTCGAAGGTCACTTCGATCTGCGGGGTGCCGCGCGGTGCCGGCGGGATGCCTTCCAGGTTGAACTCGCCCAGGCTCTTGTTGCCCGCTGCGATTTCACGCTCGCCCTGGTAGACCTTGATGGTCACGGCCGGCTGGTTGTCGTCGGCGGTCGAGAACACCTGCGAGAACTTGGTCGGGATCGTGGTGTTCTTGTGGATCATCTTGGTCATCACGCCGCCCAGGGTTTCGATACCCAGCGACAGCGGGGTCACGTCCAGCAGCAGCAGGTCCTTGCGGTCGCCGGCCAGCACCGAGCCCTGGATCGCGGCGCCGACTGCGACGGCCTCGTCCGGGTTGACGTCCTTGCGCGGATCCTTGCCGAAGAACTCCTTCACTTTTTCCTGCACCTTCGGCATGCGGGTCATGCCGCCGACCAGGATGATGTCGTCGATGTCCGACACCTTGATGCCGGCATCCTTGATGGCCACGCGGCACGGCTCGATGGTCTTGTTGATCAGCTCCTCGACCAGGGCTTCCAGCTTGGCGCGGGTGATCTTCAGGTTCAGGTGGACCGGCGCGCCGTTCGCCATGGCGATGTACGGCTCGTTGATCTCGGTCTGCTGCGAGGACGACAGCTCGATCTTCGCGCGCTCGGCCGAAGCCTTGATGCGCTGCAGGGCGATCGGGTCCTTCGACAGGTCGAGGCCGTTGATCTTCTTGAATTCGTCGATGATGTAGTCGATCACGCGCTGGTCGAAGTCTTCGCCGCCCAGGAAGGTGTCGCCGTTGGTCGACAGCACTTCGAACTGCTTCTCGCCATCGACGTCGGCGATCTCGATGATCGACACGTCGAAGGTGCCGCCGCCGAGGTCATACACGGCGATCTTGCGGTCGCCCTTGTCGGTCTTGTCCAGGCCGAATGCCAGCGCGGCCGCGGTCGGCTCGTTGATGATGCGCTTGACGTCCAGGCCCGCGATGCGGCCGGCGTCCTTGGTCGCTTGGCGCTGCGAGTCGTTGAAGTAGGCCGGCACGGTGATCACGGCTTCGGTGACTTCTTCGCCCAGGTAGTCCTCGGCGGTCTTCTTCATCTTGCGCAGCACTTCCGCCGAGATCTGCGGCGGCGCCAGTTTCTTGTCGCGCACGCTGACCCAGGCGTCGCCGTTGTCGGCCTTGACGATCGCGTACGGCATCAGGCCGATGTCCTTCTGGACTTCTTTTTCGTCGAACTTACGGCCGATCAGGCGCTTGACCGCGAACAGGGTGTTTTTCGGATTGGTGACAGCCTGGCGTTTTGCCGGCGCGCCGACGAGGATCTCGCCGTCTTCCTGGTAAGCGATGATCGAAGGCGTAGTGCGAGCACCTTCGGCATTTTCGATGACCTTGGGCTGACCATTTTCCATGATCGCCACGCAGGAGTTGGTGGTGCCCAGGTCGATACCGATGATTTTGCCCATAATATTTTCCTTTAATACTTAGTTTTAGTTTTCAGATGTGTCGAATATAGGGAAAAACTGCGTGCTTTCAAGAGCTTGGAATTAGCACGAGCAAATTTATTTCGGCTGTGCAGCGGTCACGATGGCTGGACGCAGCAGGCGGTCGGCGATCATGTAACCTTTTTGCAATACTGCGACCACGGTATTCGCTTCCTGCTCCGACGGTACGACGGCGACGGCCTGGTGCTTGTTCGGGTCGAGCTTGTCGCCCGGCTGCGGCATCACTTCGACCAGGCGGTTCTTCTCGAACGCGGCGGTGAGCTGCTTCAGGGTCATCTCGACACCTTCCTTGATCGATTCCACGGTAGGGGCTTCGACCTTCAGCGCCATCTCCAGGCTGTCGCGCACCGGCACCATGGCCTCGGCAAAGCTTTCGATGGCAAATTTGTGGGCCTTGCTCACATCTTCCTGGGCGCGGCGGCGGATATTGTCCGCTTCGGCCTTGGCGCGCATGAAGGCATCGTGCATCTCGGCCAGCTTGGCCTCGGTGGCGCTCAGCTGTTCTTCGAGACTCGGCTCCGACGACGCCGGCGTTGCCTGGCCCGCATTCGCTGCGTTGGCTGCGGCGTCACCTTCCGGCTGGTTGGTCACCTCTTGGTTTTCTTGGTCTTGCATCGAAAAAACTCCTAGAATCAAGGACTTGGCTGATTGATTGACTTGTCCTGCTTAACACACGGGCCCCATATGGGGCGATCCCCTACGTTTTCAAGGGGAATTGCAGCTCTAACATGTGCATATCCTGACATTTTTTGTTACAGGATTTACGCGGCAGCAGAACCCGGCAGCAGTTAGCCGCTTTACCATGTTTCCTAATAGGAACAGGGGAAAGATCATGAGACTGCATCTGATCAGCGGCGCCGTGGTGGTGTGGACCGCCCTTGCGCTGGCAGCGATCTGCCTGGCGGAACTCGGGGCGACGCCGCAAAACGTGCCATTTTAGCAGGTCCGCGTGCGTGGGCACGCCGTGCCCACCTTGGTTATTCGCGTTATGCGCCCAGGCCTGCCGCGTGCTCGCGCGCCACGTCCGCATCCTTGCGCCGGGCCTCGCGCTGTGATGGGCTCATCATGGTGGGCCAGCCGATCAGGTGCTGCTCGGCAATTTCCGCCAGCCCCGTGATCCAGGCCGGGTTATCGTTCAGGCAGGGAATGTAGTGGTAGTCCTGGCCACCGTTCGATTCGAACTCGTGCCGCACTTCCATATTGATCTCTTCCAGCGTCTCCAGGCAGTCGCTGGTGAAGCCGGGGCACATCACGTCGATGCGTTTGACGCCTTCGCGCGCCAGCTGCTGCACGGTCGGCGCCGTGTAGGGCTGCAGCCACTCGGCGCGCCCGAAGCGCGACTGGAAGGTGACCACGTACTGCTCGGGCGACAGGCGCAGGCGCGCCGCCAGCAGGCGCGCGGTGCGCTGGCATTCGCAGTAATACGGGTCGCCCAGGGTCAGGGTCCGCTTGGGCACGCCATGGAAACTCATCACCAGCCTGTCGCCGCGGCCGTGGGCTTCCCAGTATTCCAGCACCGAGTCGGCGAGCGCCTCGATATAGCCTTCATGGTCGTGGTAGTGCTTGACCAGGCGCAGCTCGGGAATGTTGCGCACCTGGGCGTAGTGGGCGTAGACGGCATCCCAGATCGAGGCCGTGGTCGTGCCCGAATACTGCGGATAGGCCGGCAGCACCACGATGCGGTCGACGCCCTTCGCCTTCAGTTCGTCCAGCACCTCCGGCAGCGCCGGCGAGCCGTAGCGCATCGCCATCGCCACCTCGACGTCCTCGTGGCCGCGCTCGCCGAGCAGTTCCGCCAGCTTCGCCGCCTGCCGCGCCGTGTACACCTTCAGCGGCGAACCTTCGCGGGTCCAGATCATCGCGTACTTTTCCGCCGACTTGCCGGAGCGGAAAGGCAGGATGACGAGATGCAGGATCAGGTTCCAGACGGCGCGCGGGATCTCCACCACGCGCGGATCGGACAGGAACTGCTTCAGGTAGCGGCGCACCGCCGCCCGGGTGGGCGCATCGGGCGTGCCGAGGTTGACCAGCACGACGGCGCTTTTGGCGACCGTGCCGTGGGTGTGGGGCGGTTCTTTTCTGAAGGGCATAAAGTGGCGGAGGTTCATGAAGCCAGCAGCTCGCGTGCGTGCTTGCGGGTAGTCTCGGTGATCTCGATGCCGCCCAGCATGCGCGCCACCTCTTCCACCCTTTCCTTCTTGTCCAGCACGTCGATGCGCGAGACCGTCTTGCCGTCGCCGGTCGTGCCCTTGGCCACCTGGAAGTGCTGGTTGGCCTGGCTCGCCACCTGCGGCAGGTGGGTCACGCACAGCACCTGGCGGCTATGGCCGAGGCGCTTCAGCAGGCGGCCCACCACCTCGGCGACGCCGCCGCCGATGCCGGTATCGACCTCGTCGAAGATCAGGGTCGGCACCGTGGTGGCGTTCGACGTGATGACGGAGATCGCCAGCGAGATGCGCGCCAGTTCGCCGCCCGAGGCCACCTTGGCCAGCGGACGCGGCGCGACGCCGGCATGGCCGGCGACCAGGAATTCGACCTGCTCCATGCCGTACACGGCCGGCTCGCTGGGATTCAGCGACACCACGAAGCGGCCGCCGCTCATCGACAGTTCCTGCATCGCTTCCGACACCTGCTCGCTCAAACGCTGCGCCGCTTCCCGGCGCGTGGCGGACAGGCGGCCCGCCACTTCCAGGTAGGCGGCCTTGGCCTGCTGTTCCTGGCGGCGCAGGCCGTCGACGTCGCTGGCATCGGCCAGCTGGCGCAGCTTGGCTTTCAGCGTGGCGTGCTCGTCCGGCAGCTCCTCGGGCGTGACGCGGAACTTACGGGCGGTGCCGTGGATCGCATCCATGCGCGCATCGACCTGGGCCAGGCGCTCGGGGTCGAGCTCGACCTTGTCGATGTAGTCGTTCAGCGCGTACACCGCTTCCTGCAGCTGGATGCGGGCCGGCTCCATGCAGTCGAGCACGTTCTGCAGGCCGGCGTCGACGTCGGCCAGCTTGCCCAGCTTCTGGTTCAGCGAGGACAGCTGCGACAAAATCGGCTGCTCGGCTTCGGAGATCGCGTTCAGGGCTTCCTGCGCGCCCTCGAGCAGGCTGGCCGCATGCGACAGGCGGCTGTGCTCGTTGGTGATCTCGGTCCATTCGCCCGGCTTCACGGCCAGTTTATCGAGCTCGCCGACCTGCCATTCGAGCCGCTCGCGTTCGAGCAGCACGTTCTTCGCATTGGTCTCGAATTCCTCGCGCTGGCGCGACAGCGCGCGCCAGGCCTTGTAGCAACTGGCGACCGCCTGCACCTGGGCCGTGGCTTCCGGATTGCGCACGGCGATCTGGTTGTCCAGCAGGGCGCGCTGGGCATCCTGCTTGAGCAGCGACTGGTGGGCGTGCTGGCCGTGGATGTCGACCAGCATTTCGCCCAGCTCGCGCAACTGGCCGGCGGTGGCGGCGATGCCGTTGATGTAGGCCTTCGAGCGGCCGGCATTGTCGATCACCCGGCGCAGCAGCGCCCCGCCCTCCTCGACGCCGAACTCGTTCTGCTCGAGCCAGGCGGTGGCCGCCGGCGTGAGCGCGAAGTCGGCGCTGATGTCGGCCTTGGCCGCGCCCTCGCGCACCATGCTGGCGTCGCCGCGCCCGCCCAGCGCAAGCTGCAGCGCATCGATCAGGATCGACTTGCCGGCTCCGGTCTCGCCAGTGAAGACCGTGAAGCCATTCGAGAACTCGAGTTCGATCGTGTCGACGATGACGAAGTCGCGGATGGTCAATGTGCGCAACATGAAGAAACAGGTCTCCTGGTTTCGGAATGCTTGGTTTATTTGAGCTTGCCGTCGCTGGACGGATACTCGTTCCAGTGCAGCTTTTCGCGCAGGGTGTGGTAGTAGCTCCACCCTTCGGGATGCAGGAAGGTGATGGTGTCGGGCGAGCGCGAGATCATGATCTGGTCGCCGTGCTGCAGGCTCGTGAAAGTCTGCATGTCGAAGTTCACGCTGATGTCGCGGCCATTCATGATCTCGACCACGATGTCGCTGGTGTCCGGCACCACGATCGGACGGTTCGACAGCGCGTGCGGCGCAATCGGCACCAGCACGATGCCGGCCAGGCTCGGATGCAGCAGCGGGCCGCCGGCCGACAGCGCGTAGGCGGTCGAGCCGGTGGGCGTGGAGACGATCAGGCCGTCCGAACGCTGGTTGTACATGAAGGTGCCGTCCACCGTGACCTTCAGTTCGGCCATGCCGGCGCCGGAACCGCGCGACACCACGACGTCGTTCACCGCCACCGAGCAGTGGATCTCCTTGCCGTCGCGCACCAGGCGGGCCTCGAGCAGGGTGCGCTCCTCGCCGCGGGCCTTGCCGCTGAGGATCTCGGCCAGCGCCGGCAGCATGCGGCCGATCGGGATGTCGGTCATGAAGCCCAGGCGCCCCTGGTTGATGCCGATGAGGGGCACCTTGTAGCGGGCCAGCTGGCGCGCCACGCCCAGCATGGTGCCGTCGCCGCCGACCACGATGGCGGTGCTGGCCTGCCGGCCGATCTCGTCGATCGTCATCGCGGTCACACCATCCACCTTCACGTGGCCGGCCGTATCAAGCTCCAGCACCGGCAGGTAGCCGGCACCACGCAGGAAGTCGACGATGGTCTGCACCGGCTCGTCGATGCCGGCGGTGTTGTGCCGCACGACCAGCGCGATGGTTTGTTGCGATTCGGGCGTAGCGGGCATAGGGAAATCTCGGCGGTAATGAAAAACGACACGGGGGAGATTAACCGATTCTCCCGGCTTCTGCCATACGGCCGCTCAGCGATTACTGTACAAACGCACAGTATATTTGCCCGGCGCGCATCCGGCAAGATTCGGATCAGTGCGAGGCGCCAAGCGCTACCGCCACACCGATGGCGCAGGACAGCGCCAGCAGGTGCAGGAACATCAGCGTGCACCAGCGCAGCGCCGTGAGCTTGCGCGAACCGCCGTACACCCGCCGCATCGCGGTCGGCAGGTAGAAGACCAGCCACAGGCCCAGCAAGTTGCCGACGTAGGGAATCCGCAGCGGCTTCTGGAGGATGATGAGGGTGAGCATCAGGAAGGCGAAGGCATTCGTGTGCAGCGCGAACAGCAGGTGCTCGCCGTAGCGCTTGCCCGAACCCAGGTAGAGGATCTTCAGGAACAGGGCGAACAGCGGCATCATGGCGAACACCGCGTAGGGTGCGTAGCTGTAGAAGGCCTTCTTTGCCTTGGCGCCATTGTCCTCGCTGGTCGAGCTGACGATGCTCTCGATGAACGATTCGAAGCCCGACTTGTCGTCCTCCTCGTCCTTCTGCAAGGTGGCCGTCTTCGCATGCGGGTCGTCGCCCTCGTTCTCATCCGGCTTGGCGCTTGCCTGCGCTTCGGGCTTGGCCGGCGGCGCTTCGGGTGCGGTCGCGGGCGCCGCATGTTTCTTGTCTCCCGGATCGACCTGGATCACCGGAACACCTTCGAGTTTGACGTCACCGATATGGTGATCCTCGCCCATGAACTTAAACAGGGCAAAGAAGATCAGGCTGAAGGTCAGGTAGACGCGCAGCGGCTGGATATAGCGTACGCGGCGTCCCTGCATGTATTCGAGGCTCAGCTGGCCGGGCTTGAGCAGCAGCAGCTTCATCGTCTTCCACAGCTTGCCTTCCAGCGCCACGTAGTGGCCGATGAACTCGTGCAGGAATTCGCGCGTGCTGGGTGGATGCAGCACGGTCTCCTGCCCGCACTGGTGGCAGAAATTCCCGGACACGGCGGCGCCGCAGTTCGGGCAATCGCTGGCGGCATGGTGGTGGAGGACGACTTCGGAGGCGGCTTCAGAGTTCACGGCAATTCCCGGCAAACGGCACACAGGCAAGCATGTTAACCATTTAATTGCAAAAATGCATCATCCAATTGCGCGACCCGCTTTCACCCCACGCGTTAGGCTTTAAGCAATGTAAGCATGCCGAGGAGGATTGCTATGGTTGAAGAAGCCAAAGACCGTGTCGTCAACACCGACCGCAAGATCGAAGAGCAGGACTACAAGCGCGCACCGCACGAGCGCGACGAATCGCCGGACGGCCAGGGCGTCAAGCCGCGCGGCATCATCAAGCAGGCCGCCGAAGACCTGGAACAGGGATTGGTCGACACCGACAATTACCTGACCCGCAGCGACAAGGGCCTGGAAGACGCGGTTGCCAAGAAACCCGGCGCCACCGGCGAGGCCAACCCGCTGCCAGAGCGCAACCGCGACATGCGCGACCACGATTCCGTGGTTCCTGTGGATGGGGGCAAGAACCGATGAACGCACGCACGTCGCTCGCTGCCCTGCTGGGCGCCGCGGGCCTGTGCGCGTGCGCCCACCAGGCAGTCCCGCAGCAGGCGGCCACCGGTGGCTATCCGCCCGGCTTCGGTCCGGACCCGGTCCTGCCGGCGCCCGAACGTTCCCTGATCCCGACCCTGAACATTGCCCCGGCCGATCCGTGGCCGCCGGGCACGCATCCGGTGCCGGCCGCCGGGCTGCTTGCTACCGCCTATGCAAGCGGCCTCGAGCATCCGCGCTGGCTCTACGTGCTGCCGAACGGCGACGTGCTGGTCGCCGAGAGCAATAAGCCAAGCAATGGGCCCAAGGAAACGGGCATCCGTGCCAAGGTCCAGGGTATCGAGCAGAAACGCGCCGGCGCCGGCGTCGAGTCGCCCAACAAGATCATCCTGCTGCGCGGCGTGAAGGCCGACGGCACGGCCGATACCGTAACCGTGTTCGCGCAGAACCTGAACTCGCCCTTCGGCATGACCCTGGCCGGCAACGACCTCTACATTGCGAATGCCGATGCGCTGTGGCGCTTCCCGTACAAGACCGGCGATACCACCCTCGGCGGCCCGGGTACCAAGGTGCTGGACCTGCCCGCCGGCATCAATCACCACTGGACCAAGAACGTGGCCGCCTCGCCCGACGGCAAGAAGCTGTACGTGACCGTCGGTTCGAACAGCAACGTCGCCGAAAACGGCATGGCCGCCGAACAGGGCCGCGCCGCCATCTGGGAACTCGACATCGCCAGCGGCAAGAGCCGTGTCTATGCGTCCGGCCTGCGCAATCCGAACGGCCTCGCCTTCCAGCCGCAGACCGGCGCCATGTGGACCGTCGTCAACGAGCGCGACGAGCTGGGCAACGACCTGGTGCCGGACTACATGACGGCGGTGAAGGACGGCGCCTTCTATGGCTGGCCCTACAGCTACTACGGCCAGCACGTCGATACCCGCGTCAAGCCGCAGAAGCCGGAACTGGTCGCCAGCGCGATCGCGCCCGATTACGCGCTGGGCGGGCACACGGCCTCGCTGGGCCTGGCCTTCTACGACGCCGGCCTGATGCCGCAATTCAGGAACGGCGCCCTGGTCGGCCAGCACGGCTCGTGGAACCGCAAGCCGCACTCCGGCTACAAGCTGATCTACGTGCCTTTTACCGACGGCAAGCCCAGCGGTCCGCCGCAGGACGTGCTGACGGGATTCCTGAGCAAGGACGGCAAGGCCTACGGGCGTCCGGTCGGGGTCGCGGTCGACAGGCAAGGCGCGATCCTGCTGGCGGACGACGTCGGCAATGTCGTCTGGCGCATCACACCAGCAACAAAGTAAGCATTCAAAAGGAGAACGACGATGATCAAGCGTAAGGGAAGCGCCGTCTGGAGCGGCGGCCTGAAAGACGGCAAGGGCACGGTCTCGACCCAGAGCGGCGCGCTCAACCAGCAGCAGTACGGCTTCAACACCCGCTTCGAAGACGGCGCCGGCACCAACCCGGAAGAACTGCTGGCGGCAGCCCACGCCGGCTGCTTCACGATGGCCCTGTCGGCCCAGCTGGGCGAAGCCGGCATGACGGCCCAGAAGCTGGAAACCACGGCCACGGTCTCGCTCGACAAGGCGGACGGCGGCTTCGCGATTCCGGCCGTTCACCTCGACCTGGTCGCCACCATCCCCGGCGCCAACGAGCAGGCTTTCCAGGAAGCGGCCCGTAAAGCCAAGGAAGGCTGCCCGGTGTCGAAGCTGTTCAACGCCAACATCACACTGGACGCCAGGCTTCAATCGTGACCGTAGGGTGGGCTCTCCTAGCCCACGCGTGAGGTCTGCATCCTGAAGGCTTGCGCGTGGGCACGGCGTGCCTACCCTACGTCAGCGGTGTCAGCAAAGATCCGTCCGAGCGCATAAAATCCTCGCTTTCCGTTCACACTATCAGGAACAACAATGCGCATCCTGCACACCATGTTACGCGTCGGCGATCTGCAGCGCTCCATCGACTTCTACACCAAGGTGCTCGGCATGAAGCTGCTGCGCACCAGCGAGAATCCGGAATACAAGTACACCCTGGCCTTCGTCGGCTACGGCAACAACCCGGACCACGCCGAGCTCGAGCTGACCTATAACTGGGGCACCGACAAGTACGAGATGGGCACGGCCTACGGCCACATCGCGATCTCGACCGAGGACATCTACAACACCTGCGACCAGGTGCGCGCGGCCGGCGGCAACATCACCCGCGAGCCGGGCCCCGTCAAGGGCGGCACCACCGTGATCGCCTTCATCACCGATCCGGACGGCTACAAGGTCGAACTGATCGAGCGCGCCGACCATGCCGGCGGCGGCGGCCTGAGCAGCTAAATCGGCCGGGGCCGGCAGCCTTTTGCCGGCCCTGCTACAATCCTTCTCGCCTGCTCTGCAGGCACACAAACAGATACGTCTTCGGGGCGGGGTGCGATTCCCCACCGGCGGTATGGCCATCATGGCCGAGCCCGCGAGCGCCTGCCATGCAGGGTCAGCAGACCTGGTGAGAAGCCAGGGCCGACGGTATAGTCCGGATGAAAGAAGATGTGCGTCATCACGCGTCCTGCTGCCGCTTCGGCATGCGGTGCCGCGCCATTTCGCTTTGCCCTGATGCGTTCCTTTAACTTCATGCGAGGAGCGTCTCAATGACCAGCACCACCATCAATCCCTTCACCCTTGAAAGCAATGACCTGGAAGGCCGCATCGCCGCCGCCCTCGAGGCCACGCGCGCGGGCATTCCCGTGATCCTGCTCGACGACTTCGACCGCGAGAACGAGGCCGACCTGATCGTCGCCGCCGAAAAACTCACGGTCGAGACCATGGCCGTGATGATCCGCGAGTGCAGCGGCATCGTCTGCCTGTGCCTGTCCGATAGCAAAGTGCGCGCGCTCGACCTGCCGCCGATGGCGCCGGAAAACGGCAGCCGCTACGGCACTCCCTTCACCGTCTCGATCGAGGCACGCGAAGGCGTCACCACCGGCGTCTCGGCCCAGGACCGCGTCACCACGATCCGTGCCGCCATCGCCCCCGATGCCAAACCCGAAGACCTGGTGCGCCCGGGCCACGTGTTCCCGCTGCGCGCCAACCCGGCTGGCGTGCTGGGCCGCAAGGGCCACACCGAAGGCTCGGTCGACCTCGCCATCCTGGCCGGCCTGCAGCCATCCGCCGTGCTGTGCGAACTGATGAACGAAGACGGCACCATGATGCGCGGCGAGGCGATCGAACGCTTCGCGCGCAAGCGTGCTTATCCGATCCTGACGATTGCGGAGTTGATCGAGTGGCGTACCCAGCTTGAGCAGCAGGCTGCTTGAATAAACTTGCAAATCACTGCCGCAACAAAAAATGGCGCCGAAGCGCCATTTTTTCCATCGAAGCTAAAACAGCTTACGGCTGCTGCAACAAGGCATTGATCGGCTGCAGATCTTCCTCCCGCAGCGAACCGGCAGCCGCCTTCAGTTTCAGGCCGGCCAGGATGGTGTTGTAACGCGCCTTGGCCAGGTCGGTGCGGGTCTGGTACAGCTGGCGCTGGGCGTTCAGCACGTCGATGTTGATACGCACGCCCACCTGGTAACCCAGCTTGTTCGATTCCAGCGCCGAGTTGCTCGACACCTCGGCCGCTTCCAGCGCCTTCACCTGGGCCAGGCCCGAGTTCACGCCGAGGAAGGACTGGCGCGCCAGCAGCGCGGCGTTGCGGCGGTTCGCCTCCAGGTCATTCCTGGCCTTGTCTTCCAGGGCGATCGCTTCGCGCACGCGGCTGGTGACGGCAAAGCCGCTGAAGATCGGGATGCTGTACGCGATGCCGATCGAGTTGTTGGTCGTGCGGCCCGACTGGCCCGAAAACGCGCCGTTGACGTTGCGATGCTGCGAGTTCGCCGTCAGGTCCAGGGTCGGATAGTGGCCGGCGCGGTTCTTCGAGATGTCGCGCTTGGCCGATTCGAGCTGCAGCTCGGCCACCGACACGGCGTAGTTCTGGTTCTCGGCGGCCGAGACCCACTGATCGACGTTGATCGGCTGCGGCGCGGTCAGGTTGACGCCGGTGCGCAGAGTCGCCAGCGCGCTCGGGGGGGTGCCGATGATGGCCTGCAGCGCGGTCTTCTTGGTCTCCAGGTCGTTGACCGCGGCGATCTCCTGCGAGATCACCAGGTCGTAGGCGGCCTGGGCTTCATGGGTGTCAGTGATGGTCTGGGTGCCGACTTCGAAGTTGCGCTTCGCCGAGGCCAGCTGCTCGGTCACGGCTTCCTTCTGGGCGCGGGTCGAGGCCAGGGTGTCCTGGGCGGCCAGCACGTCGAAGTAGGCCTGGGACACGCGGGTGATCAGGTCCTGCTGGGCCTGGGCGAACTGGGCTTCCGAGATCGCCTGCTGCAGCTTGCTCTGCTGGTAGGTTTCCCAGCGGTCCCAGCGGAACAGCGGCTGCGACAGCTGGACGTTGATTTCCTTGGCGGTCAGGTTCGGACCGCCCGATGCCACGAAGCCGCCGGTGGGGTTGCCGTTCGCGTCGAGAATCGGCTGGCCTTCGTTGAACGGCGCGTAGTCGTTGTTGGTCTTGGTAATGCCCCCCGTGATGCCGACGGTCGGCAGCAGCCCCGCGCGCCCCTGGGGAACGCGCTCGCGGCCGGCCTGGGCCGAAGCGCGCGCGCTCGCATAGGTGGCGTCATTCGCCAGAGCCTGCTGGTACACCTGGAGCAGATCGGCCGCCTGGGCGTTGAGCGAGAAAAACGCGCTGGCCAACAGCACGGCGATGAGGGGTTTCTGCATTACTTTCTCCGTCGGAGTCATCAATAGTCAAGGACGCAGACCGCCGTCGATGCTCAGTACTTCGGCATCGATGGATCGACCTGCACGGCCCAGGCGTGTACGCCGCCTGTCAAATTGGTAATCTTTTCAAATCCGTTACGCTCCAGGAAAGCTGCGACCTGCATGCTGCGCGCGCCGTGATGGCACACGCAGACGATTTCCTGGTCATCATCCAGTTCGCTCACGCGGATCGGAATCAGATTCATCGGGATCTGGGTCGAGCCCGCGATATTGCAGGTCTCGAATTCCCAGTTTTCCCGCACATCGAGCAGCAGCGGTTTCGGGCGCGACGGATCGGCCAGCCAGGCGGCCAACTCGGGAGCGGTAATGTGCTGCATCGTCTGCCTCTTCCTTTAGAACTGGAAGTGCGACACGGCCGGCGCGCCGGCCAGGTACTTCACATTGGTCTCGAACACTTTTACCGTGTTCCAGCTGTTCTCGCCGGTGCGGGTGACGATGTTGAATTCCATGGCCGGCGGCTCGCCGACGATGGCGGCGATGCGGCCGCCCACTTTCACCTGCTTCAGGAAGGCTTCCGGCAGCACCTCCAGCGCGCCCGAGATCACGATCACGTCGTACGGGGCGCCCTTGTCCCAGCCAGCCGCGCCGTTGCCCAGTTCCACGACCACATTGCCGATGCCGGCCTTGGCCAGGTTCTTCTCTGCCAGTTCCTTGATTTCCGGGTTCACTTCCACGGTCGTGACCTTGGCAGCGCGGTGCGCCATCAGGGCCGCCATGTAGCCCGAGCCGGTGCCGATTTCCAGCACGTTTTCATGCTTCTTCAGGCCGATGTCCTGCAGGATGCGCGCCTCGATCTTCGGGTTCAGCATTGCCTGACCGCCCGGCAGCGGGATCTCGGCATCCGCGAACGCCAGGTTCTGGTACTCGGCCGGCACGAACTGTTCGCGCTTGACCACGTGCAGCAGGTCGAGGATGTCGGTGTCCAGCACGTTCCAGGGGCGGATCTGCTGTTCGATCATGTTGAAGCGGGCTTGTTCGATATTCATCTTAATACTCGGCGGAAAAAGAAATAATCCGATATTTTATCGTTGAACGGCCTCGGGAAACACATCTTAGCGATATGGCACCCGAGACCACGGGAAATTGCGACAGTCTGCAGTTTAGAAGGGATGAACGCCGAAAAATGGCGTCTTGACGTTGCTGGACAGTTCACGCGGCGGTCGGCCGCGCAGCGTCCGGCGCCGGAAGCAGGCCGTTCAGGGCCATGTCCAGGAAGGTGTCGAGGAAGGCCAGCGGCTCCAGCTCCGCGCGCGGGCAGGGGCCGACGGAATGCTTCCAGGTGATCAGCATGAGCATGGGCGCGATCAGCACCTGGGTCATCAGGTTGACGTCCAGCGGCCTGAACTCGCCGCGCGCGATGCCGCGCTCGAGCATGCCGGACATGGCCGCGGTGCCGCGCTTGATGACCTCTTCCTGGTAGAAGCAGGCCAGTTCCGGGAAATTGTCGGCTTCGGYGGTGACCAGCTTGATGATGCCGGAGGCCTTGGTCGCGCCCAGGCGCTGCCACCAGGAGTGGATCAGGTGGCGCAGCAGGTCCGCGCTGTGGCCTTCGAATTCGGCAACCGAGACTTCGGCCTCGCCGATCACGGGCACGATGCTGCTGCGGACCACGGCCTTGAACAGCTCTTCCTTGTTTTCGTAGTACAGATAGAGCGTGCCCTTCGAGACGCCGGCGCGGCGCGCGACGTCTTCCAGGCGTGTGGCGGCGTAGCCACGTTCGACGAACAGGTCGATGGCTGCCTCCAGCAACTCCTGGGGCCGCGCGTCTTTACGGCGCTCCCAGCGTGGCTTGGTTTCGAAAGGGCATGGCATTGCTTCTGTCCGACAACTAACTGTTGAGTCAGGAAATATAGACCCGGGGCTGGGGGCAGTCAAGCTGTGGCGAGTATACTTACAGCATGAACTCCCCGCTTTCCTCCCTCGGTTGCCGGCCTGGCTGCGGCGCCTGCTGTATTGCTCCATCGATTACGAGTCCGATCCCGGGAATGCCTGATGGGAAACCTGCCGGGGTCAGGTGCATTCAGTTGGGTGAAGACAACCGCTGCCTTGTCTTCGGCAAACCGGAGCGGCCGCCGTTTTGCGGAGGGCTGCAACCGTCCGAAGACATGTGCGGCGCGAATCGCACACATGCCATCCATTGGCTAAGCGAACTGGAGCGCGCGACGGCACCGCTCTGACGTTCTGGTTCCGGCGCCCGGGCTCTGCGTCAAAATATTTCCCATTGGCAAAACAAGATGCCATCGATATAATTATTTATCCTGTTTTTCTGACTCTTCCCGGATCCTCCAATG
Source organism: Massilia sp. 05N420 (assembly GCF_056397205.1). NCBI lineage: Bacteria > Pseudomonadati > Pseudomonadota > Betaproteobacteria > Burkholderiales > Oxalobacteraceae > Massilia > Massilia sp. 05N420. The sequence goes on along the minus strand of NZ_JBFTMX010000009.1, from coordinate 96,524 downwards.
AGCGGTGTTCTCGATGTCCGTAACGACGCTGGCGAAGGCAGTGTCGCCAATCGCGACAATGTCATGTCCCTTCACCATGTCGACAGCCTGGTAACCCAGACCGGGACGAACATCGGCAATGGGCGCGTCACCGCCGTTGCGCAGGAACTCCTGAACTACGACCCTGAAGCCCAGGTGTGGCAAGACTCGCCGACCCTGGCACTGATGCTGTCCAGCGTCCTCAAATGGGTCGTTCTCGTCCTCATCTGGCTGGCTGCCCTTGCCGTGTTTGCTCCCGCCCCATCCCTTCCCGGCACCCCGGTCGCCGAGGCCGCACAGCCGGCCCAGCCCCCTGTCGCGGCCGACAAGCATGGCCATGGCAAGAAAAAGACGCGTGCAGCCAACAAGAGCGCAAGCGTTGCCAATGAACAGGCTGCCAAGGCAAGCAGCAGCGCTTCGGCAAGCGGACCTGACGACATCTGGTACCAGGTCGCCAGATGGGCCGGCATCCTGATCGTGGCTTATCAAGTCTACTCTCACTGCGTGTGGGCGCTAAGGCTGAAAAATATCCGGTACAAGATGTCGTCGCAGCGTTTGACGATCGAGTCAGGTATCTTCAGCAAGACGACGAATACTTACGAGTTGCACAAACTTGACTCTTCCGGCCAGATCCACAGCCCCCTCTTTCTTCGGATGGTTGGGCGAGCCAATCTTTACGTCGGTGTCTGGTTGAGCGGGATTCGCAATGCCGAAGCAGTCCGGGATCTCGTCCGCAATGCGGGACAGATCGAAGCCAGCCGGGTCGACAAGGCGCGCTGGCGCTGACTTCCCCGTCCTCCCGGTCCACGGGAGACGGAATACCTTCCACTCCCATGACCGTCGTCCCGGCGGTCAGCTGTACTCTTGCCTGCGGAAAAAAAGCCACCACCTGATGCGGGGAACTCGACGGTAGGGTGCTTCGCCGTGGTAAGCTTGCGCCCTGCTTGCCGCAAGCCTGCGCAGCACCCCTTCCGCGTTTCGCATCCACAATAACATCCTTACCAAAACTTCATGGACATCATTCTCGCCCTGAAAGCGATCATCATGGGCCTCGTCGAAGGCTTCACCGAGTTCCTGCCGATCTCCTCTACCGGTCACCTGATCCTGGCCGGCAGCCTGATCAACTTTACGGGCGAAGTCGCCAAGGTGTTCGAGATTGCAATCCAGGCCGGCGCCATCCTCGCCGTGATGTGGGAATACCGTGCGCGCATCGGTACCGTGATGCAAGGTTTGACCTCGGATCCGCGCCAGCAGAAGTTCGTGGTCAACCTGTTCGTCGCCTTCATGCCGGCCGCCGTGCTGGGCCTGCTGTTCAGCAAGGCGATCAAGAATCACCTGTTCGCCCCGGCGCCGGTCGCGTTCGCCTTCATCATCGGCGCGCTGGTGATCCTGTGGGCGGAGCGCCGCCACAAGACCCTGGCCGGTTCGCACCGCATCGAGACCGTCGACGACATGACCATGATCGACGCCTTCAAGGTCGGCTGCGCCCAGTGCTTCGCGCTGATCCCGGGCACCAGCCGCTCGGGCGCCACCATCATCGGCGGCATGCTGTTCGGCCTGTCGCGCAAGGCGGCCACCGAATTCTCCTTCTTCCTGGCGATCCCGACCCTGCTGGCGGCCACCGTGTACTCGGTGTTCAAGGCGCGCCACGACCTGCACATGACCGACCTGCCGCTGTTCCTGATCGGCGGCGTGGCTGCCTTCGTGTCGGCCTTCCTTTGCGTCCGTTGGCTCTTGCGCTTCATCAGCACGCACGACTTCACGGGCTTCGCCTGGTACCGTATCGTGTTCGGTATCGTCATTCTGCTCACGGCGCACTTCGGCTGGGTCGTTTGGGCTGACTGAGCCGGGCTGGCTAACCTGAACAAAGTAACACCATGACGGACGACATCGAACAACGCGCGCTGCACATCCTGCAGACGGTCTTCGGCTATCCCGCCTTCCGCGGGCAACAGGCCGAGATCGTCGAGCAGGTCGCGCGCGGCGGCGACGCGCTCGTCCTCATGCCTACCGGCGGCGGCAAATCGCTGTGCTACCAGATCCCCGCCCTGCTGCGCGACGGCGTCGGCGTGGTGGTCTCGCCGCTGATCGCGCTGATGCAGGACCAGGTCGACGCCCTCGCCGAAGTCGGCGTGCGCGCGGCCTTCCTGAACTCGACCCAGACCTTCGAAGAGACCCTGCGCATCGAGCGCCTGGTGCGCACCGGCGAGCTGGACCTGGTCTACGTGGCGCCCGAGCGCCTGATGACGCCGCGCTGCCTGGAGCTGTTCGAGGCGTCCCACATCTCGCTGTTCGCGATCGACGAAGCGCACTGCGTCTCGCAATGGGGCCACGACTTCCGTCCGGAGTACATCCGCCTGTCGATCCTGCACGAGCGCTTCCCGCACGTGCCTCGCATCGCGCTGACCGCCACCGCCGACCAGCTTACCCGCGCCGAGATCGCCCACCGCCTGCAACTGGAAGAAGCGCGCCAGTTCGTGTCGTCCTTCGACCGCCCGAACATCCGCTACGCCATCGTCGAAAAGACCAACGGCCGCAAGCAGCTGCTGGACTTCATCACGACCGAGCACACCGGCGACGCCGGCATCGTCTATTGCCTGTCGCGCAAGAAGGTCGAGGAGACCGCCGAGTTCCTCAATGAAAACGGGATCCGCGCCCTGCCCTACCACGCCGGCATGGACTACGCGCTGCGCTCCGATAACCAGGCCCGCTTCCTGCGCGAAGACGGCATCGTGATGGTGGCGACCATTGCCTTCGGCATGGGCATCGACAAGCCGGACGTGCGTTTCGTCTGCCACCTCGACCTGCCGAAATCCCTCGAGGGCTATTACCAGGAAACGGGGCGCGCCGGCCGTGACGGCCTCCCCTCGAATGCGTGGATGGCCTATGGCCTGCAGGACGTGGTGCTGCAGCGCCGGATGATCGACGAGTCCGAGGCCGACGAGAATTTCAAGCGCGTGCTGGGCTCGAAGCTGGACGCCATGCTGGGTCTGTGCGAGACGCTGAGCTGCCGCCGGATGCGCTTATTGGAGTATTTCGGCGAGCGTTCCGGCCCCTGCGGCAACTGCGATACCTGCCTGATCCCGCCGGTGTCTTTCGACGCGACGGTGCCGGTGCAGAAGCTGCTGTCGGCCATCTACCGGGTCGACCAACGCTTCGCCGCCGGCCACGTGATCGACGTGCTGCGCGGGGTGCAGACGGAGCGCATCAGCCAGTGGCACCACGACAAGCTGACCGTGTACGGCGTCGGCGCCGACCGCAGCGAGCACGAATGGCGCGCCATCGTGCGCCAGGTGATTGCGCTGGGCCTGGTCACCGTCGACCACGACGCCTTCAGCTCCCTCAAGCTGACGGAATCGGCGCGCGCGGTGCTGAAGGGCGAGCGCAAGGTGGAGCTGCGCCAGTACCAGAAGCCGGTCAAGCAGAAGCGCCAGGCCGGTCCCACCAAGGGCTACGTCGAGATGGACCTGTCGCCGGCCGAGCAGAAGATCTTCGAGAAGCTGCGCTGGTGGCGCCTCGAGACCGCCAAGGCGCACAGCGTGGCGGCCTTCATCATCTTTGGCGACGCCACCCTGCGCGAGATCGCCAAGGTCAAGCCGACTTCGCTGGACGAGCTGCGCGGCGTGTCCGGCGTGGGGGCGAAGAAGCTGACCTCGTATGGCGACGAGATCGTGTCGATGATTTCCGAGATGGTGTGATTTTCACTCCCGGAACAGGTGCACGAACGTCCGGCTCACCGCCAGCTTCTCCTCGCTCCCCTTCACCAGCACCTGCATGCGTTCGGCGTCGATACGCTCGGCAGCCAGGATCGCATTCACGTTGACCACGGTGGCGCGGTGGATCTGCCAGAAGCGGTCCGGATCGAGACCGCTCAACAGATCCTTCAGCGGCGTGCGCACCAGGGCTTCGTAGTCGCGCAGCACGATGCGGGTGTAGCGGGTGTCGGCCTGGAAGAACAACACCTCGTCGACGTCGATCACGCGCACCTGGCGGCCGACGCTGGCCTTGATCCACCTGGTGCGCTCGTGGTGCAGGCCCGGCAGCGCCGCCTTCAGGTGGCGCAGCAACTCGCCCATGCCGGGGCCGGAAGCCTCCGTTCGCATCGACAGCTTGCCGCGCAGGCGCGCCACCGCCTTGTCCAGGCGCTCGGCCTGCAGGGGCTTGAGCAGGTAGTCGACCGCGCCGGTGTCGAAGGCATCGACGGCGTACTGGTCGTAGGCGGTGACGAACACCACGTGGGCCATGGCGCCGATGCGCTCGGCCACTTCGAGGCCTGACAGGCCCGGCATGCGGATGTCGAGGAAGGCCACGTCCGGCTCGTGCTCCAGGAAGCCGTCCCAGGCGTCGTTGCCGTTTTCCGCCACCAGCACGACGCGCGCCTCGGGCCAGCATTGCGCCAGCAGTTCCAGCAGGCGCTCGCGCATCAGGGGTTCGTCTTCGGCGACCAGCACCGTGGGATTCGTGCTCATGCTCATGCCTGCGGATGGGGGATGGTGACGTCGGCGATCAGTCCCGGATCGCCGTCATGCAGCGCCAGACCGGCGGCCTCGCCGTAGGCCAGGCGCAGGCGCAGGCGCACGTTATCGAGGCCGGTGCCGCCGCCCTCGTCCTGCTCCGGGATCGTGCTCATGCCGACGCCGCCATCCCGCACGCGGATCCGCACCTTGCCGTCGACCAGCTCGGCCGAGACCGTGACCTCGCCGCCGCGCAAGGCCGGTTCGATGCCGTGCTTGATCGCGTTCTCGACCAGGGTCAGGAGGATCATGCTGGGCAGCCGCACCTGTTCCAGCGCGCGCGGCAGTTGCAGGGAGAAGCGCAGGCGCTCGCCCAGCCGCACCTGCATCACTTTCAGGTAAGACTCGACCAGGCCGAACTCCGCGGCCAGGCAGACCTGCTCGCTGCGCATGTCGCGCATGCTGGAGCGCAGGAAGTCGATCAGGTTAGCGGTCAATTCGGCGGCGCGCGGCGCGCCATGCTGGGCCAGCTGCTGCACCGCGCCCAAGGTATTGAACAGGAAGTGCGGCTCGATCTGGGCGCGCAGCAGGCGCAGCTGGGATTCGGACAGTTCACGCGCCAGGCGCGCCTGCTCGGCTTCGCGCTGCAGCTGCACGTTGAGGGCCTCGTAATGACGGTTGCGAAGGATGCTGATCAGCAGCACCGGCGCCAGGATAGCCAGCGAACCGGCCAGGACACCGCCCGTGAAATGCGACACCCTCTCCATCGTATGCGCCAGCGGCTGGCCTTGCAGCCACATGGTCATGAGGGTCGAACCCACGGCGGCGAAGACGGCAAACCCCAGCACTGCCAGCAGCAGCTTCAGCTTTTCCTGCGAAAACTGGCGATAGTTGAACCAGGCGCCGATGAGGGCAAAAGCCAGCGCAATGCCGCAGGCGTTGGCGCTGACGATTGCCGCGACCCAGCCGATATCTGGAGAGTGCAGGTGCAGGGCCGCACCGCACAGCGTGAAGACGGCCAACAAGCCGCAGGTCCAGACCCTGCCGCGCCAGCCCTTCATGGCAAGCGAGAAAGCGCGCATCTGCTGGCGCTCCACCGGCGAGCGTTCGGCCAGTTTCCGGCAGATGAGTCGGAGGCTGGGGTCTTCCGTACTGGACGCCAGTTCCGGCCGCTCGAGCACGGCAATATGCTTGTCGACGTTTGCGATCGCCCGATACTGGTCCAAAAACTTGCGCCACATGATGCCTCCTTCGCAATCGTTAATATATAGCAACGATTACAGTCTAGGCAGGCCAGTCGGCGCCGGAAAGCAAAAAGGGACGAGCGACGAATCCGGGTGGATGAACGACGACCCTGCCTCCGCGGAAGGGCATTTCCGGCAATGCCGGGAATGACAAATTATTTTTTAGTGAACACCAGGTCCCACACGCCATGGCCCAGCTTCAGGCCGCGGTTCTCGAACTTGGTCAGCGGGCGGTAGGACGGCTTCTCGGCATAGCCCTCGGCGGTATTGGCGAGCTGCGGTTCGGCACCCAGCACTTCCAGCATCTGCACCGCGTAGTCTTCCCAGTCGGTGGCGCAGTGAATGTAGCCTCCCGGCGCCAGCTTGTCGCACAGGAGCTTGACGAAAGGCGGCTGGATCAGGCGGCGCTTGTTGTGGCGCGCCTTGTGCCATGGGTCCGGGAAGAAGATGTGGACGCCGGCCAGCGAGCCGTCGGCGATCATGTTGTTCAGCACCTCGACCGCGTCGTGCTGGATCAGGCGCAGGTTTTCGATGCCCTGCTCGCCGATCTGCTTGAGCAGGCTGCCCACGCCCGGCGTGTGCACTTCGACGCCGACGAAGTCCGTGCCCGGCATCGCCTTGGCGATATGGGCCGTGGTGTCGCCCATGCCGAAGCCGATCTCCAGCACCAGCGGCGCGTTGCGGCCGAAGGGCGCGTGGAAGTCGAAGGTCTCCTTGCGGTACTCGATCAGGAATTTCGGCCCGAATTCCTCGAGCGCGCGCGCCTGCCCGGTCGACAGCCGTCCCGCACGGGTGACGAAGCTGCGGATGCGGTGATCAAGCGGGTCGTAGAGCATCGGACGGCCTTGGCTGTTGGTGGGCGTATCGGAAGACATGATCGATCGGAGACAAGAGAAAAGGGTCGACATTATATCCCCAACGGGACGGAGCCAGCCGCCATTCTCGGACATAATGGCGCTTCCACGAATGGAAAGAGAGCCGTGATGCAGTCCTTCTCCCACCCGATCGCGACCGAAGACAACGTCGCCAACTTCCAGCTGACCTCATACAGCTTCGGCAAAATGCGCGGCAATCCCGGCGCCGGCAAGAAGGTCTATATCCAGGCCTCGCTGCACGCCGACGAGGTGCCGGCCATGCTGGTCGCCCACGTGCTGCGGCGCGAGCTGGAGCGCCTGGACGCCGAGGGACGGATCGAGGGCGAGATCATCCTGGTGCCGGCCGCCAATCCGATCGGGCTGTCGCAGGTCGTCCACGGCGCCCCTTTCGGCCGCTACGACCTCTCCAGCGGCATCAACTTCAACCGCTCCTACAAGCACGTCGCCGCGGAGCTGAAGGCATCGCTGAAGGGCCAGCTGGGCACCGATGCGCAAGCCAACGCCGCCCTGGTCCGCGAACACGCGCGCCGCGCCGTCGCCAACTGGCAGACCGACAGCCCGACCCAGGACCTCAAGAAACTCCTGCTGGGGATGGCGATCGACGCCGACATCATGCTCGACCTGCATTGCGATAACGAGGCGGTGCTGCACCTGTACACCGGCACCCCGCTGGCCGACCAGGTCAAGCCGCTGGCGGCCCTGCTGGGCGCGCACGCGACCCTGCTGGCGCGCGAGTCCGGCGGCGAACCCTTCGACGAAGCCTGCAGCCGCCTGTGGTGGGAGCTGGCCGACCACTTCGGGCCTTCGATGCCGATCCCGATGGGCTGCATCGGCGTGACCGTCGAGCTGCGCGGCGAGATGGACGTGCGCTACGAGCTGGCCGAGAAGGATGCGCAAGGGCTGCTGCAGTACCTGGCTTACCAGGGCGTGCTCGACATCGAACGCGAGCCGCTGCCGCCCCTGGTGGCCGAGCCGACCCCGCTGGAAGGCGTGGAACCGCTCGCCGCCCCGCACTCGGGCGTGCTGGTCTTCCTCAAGCGCCTGGGCGACCGCGTGGCCGAGAACGAAGCGGTGGCCGACATCGTCAACCCGGTCAGCGGCAAGACGACCACCTTGCGCGCGACGCGGGCCGGGATCCTGTTCGCCAGCACGGCGCACCGGCATCTGCTGCGCGGGATGCATGTTTGTAAGATTGCGGGGGATTCGGCTTTTCGGAGTGGGAGCCTGCTGGGCAGCTGACCATAACCGTCGTTCCCGCCACCTGCCCGTCGTTCCCGCTTTCGCGGAACGACGGTACAAAGCTTAGGCAGCCAGCCTGTCATCGAACAGGTAGCGCCGCGCCAGCAGCGACGCCATCGCCTCCGCCGGCATCGGCCGCGCCACCAGGTAGCCCTGCACCTCGTTGCAGCCCAGCGTACGCAGGATCGCCAGCTGTTCCTCGTTCTCGACGCCCTCCGCCACCACTTCCATGCCGAGCGCGTGCGCCATCGAGACGATCGCCTGGAAGAACACGGTCCCCTCCTTCGAGCGTCCCAGCTCGGCGGTGAAGGAGCGGTCGACCTTCAGCACGTCCATCTTCATGCGCTGCAGCTGCGACAGCGAAGAGTAGCCGGTGCCGAAATCGTCGACGTGCAGCTTGACGCCGAGCGCGCGGATCGCCGCCAGCTCGGCCAGGATCTCGTCCTGGTCGCCCATCATGGCCGACTCGGTGATCTCGACTTCCAGCAGCCGCGGCGCGACCCCGTGGCGGGACAAGGCTTCGCCCAGCTGGCGCGCCACGCCGCCACGCAGAAACTGCTTGGGCGAGACGTTGATCGAGACCGGCGCCACCGGCTCCCTGTCGGCGGCCCAGGCGGCCAGCTGGGCGCAGGCCTGGTCGATCACGATGGCGCCGATCGGCACGATCAGGCCGCTCGACTCGGCCAGCGGGATGAATTCGTCGGGGCGGATCATGCCCAGTTGCGGATGCTCCCAGCGCAGCAGCGCCTCCATGCTGAGCAGCTCGCCGCTGCGGGTGTCCACGCGCGGCTGGTAGTGCAGCACGAACTGGCGCTTGTCGATCGCTTCGAGCAGGCGCTGGCGCAGCTGGGCGCGGGTCTTCAGGGTGCTCGACTGGGCCGGATCGAAGAAGCGGTACTGGCCCTTGCCCTCGTTCTTGCCGGCGTACATGGCGATGTCGCTGTGGCGGATCAGGGTGGCGGCATCCTGGCCGTCGCGCGGGAACACGCTGATGCCGACCGAGGCGCCGATCACGTGCTGCTCCTCGGCGATCTGGAAGGGTTTGCTGAAGGCCTGGATGATGCGCTGCGCCACCATGCCGATCTGCTCGTCGCTGTCGAAGGGGCTGAGCAGGACGATGAATTCGTCGCCGCCGAAGCGCGCCACGCGGTCGCTCGGCCGCAGCTGCGACAGCAGGCGCGTGGCCGCCGCCTTCAGCAGGCGGTCGCCGACCGCGTGGCCGTGCGAGTCGTTGACCTGCTTGAATTCGTCGAGGTCGATGAACAGCAGCGCAACGCCCTGGCCGCTGGCCTCGGCATGCGCGAGCGCGGACGGCACGAAGTGCAGGAACCAGTGGCGGTTCGGCAGGCCGGTCAGGCTGTCCTCATTGGCCAGGCGCGCCAGCTGGGACTCGTGTTCCTTGCGCTCGCTGATGTCCTGCAGGGTCACGGCCAGGCCGTCTCCGACACGCACCACGCGCCGGTGGCCCCAGCGGATGTTCAATCGGTTATCGTCCGGCATGCGGCGGTCTTCCTGGTGGAAGCCGCTCGCCATCGCCTGGCGGTAGTTGGCGAGCAGTTCGGCCGAACCGATCCCGCGGTGGAGTTCGGAGATCAGGATGCCGACCAGGCTGGCGCGCGTCAGCCCGTAGAAGAAGGCGCCGCGCTCATTGCAGTCGACGATGCGGAAGTCCACGATCTGGCCCTTGCGGTCGCGCAGCGGCGCGACCATGTAGAAGCCGTCGTTGCCGCTCTCGGTGGCGGTGCGGTAGGCGCGCGCCACTTCGTCCTGCTCGCGCGCCCGCGCCGCCGCGCGCAGCGACAGCATGCTGGCGATGCCGGCCAACAGCAGCAGCACCGCGGTCGCCATCGAGGTATAGGCGCGGCTGTCGCGCCAGTAGGCCTCGGCGCCCGCCAGCGCCCCCTCGTGCGACAGCGCCACCAGCGCCACCACCGGGTAGGCGCTGGAACGGCGCCAGCCCAGCACGCGCGCGCGGCCGTCGCCGAAGCCGGCCTGCTCCGCGCGGCCGGCCCCCCGGACCGCGTCGACCAGCTGCACGCCGCGGGCCACCGGCCAACGCTCCGCATTCGCCGGCAGCAGCGAGCCGCGCGCACCGAGGCGCACGGCGCCGCTGCTGTCCTGTTCGAGCCGCAGATTGCCCTCGCTGCCGACCAGCGCCAGCAGGCTGTTCTCGCCCAGCGTGGGCGAGCTGACGAAGGAGGTGAAGTAGGCGGCGTCGACCGCCATCAGCAGCACGCCGGCGAATTCGTCGTCCGCCGTGTCGAGGCGGCGCGTGAACAGCACCGCGCCGCGCAGCGCGCCCAGTTCCGGCGGCGGCATGCCGATCCGCAGCGCGGTCGAGTTGCTGTCGCGGTGCTGGACGAAGAAGGCGGCGGACGACAGGTCGGCGTCCTGGCCGGCGTGCAGGCCGCGCGACGAAGCCAGCTTGCCGTCGCGCCCGATCACGCTCACCGCGAGGAAGGCGCTGTCGGTGAACATGCCGTCGCGCCGCATGTCCTCGACCAGGGCGCGGTTGCGCGAATGCTCCCAGCTGTGCTTGAGCTGCATGGTGATCTGGTCCATCTGGGCCAGCGAACGGGTGACGTACTGCTCGTAGGCCTCGGCGTAGGCGTCGGCTTCCTTGAAGGCCTGGTCCTCGGCGCGGCGGTGCTCGGCGTTCGCGCGCAGCATGGCGGCGCTCCACAGCGCGGCGCAAGCCAGCAGGGCCAGCGCCGGCCACAGCAGCGCAAAGAATCGGTGGGTGCGGGGGACGGTGTGCGCGCTGGGCTTGCTCATGCGGCAAGTCTAGCCAGCGCAGGTTACCGTTTGATGACAGCCCTCAGCGGCCGCGTTCCCGGGTCGCCTCGGCCAGCACCTCGTTGACCTGGTCCATGTCCGCCGGCTTGACGAGGTAGTGGTCGAAGCCGGCCTCTTCGGCCTCCTTGCGGTCCTGGCTCTGGCCGTAGCCGGTCAGCGCGACCAGGGTGGCGCGCGCGCCGCCGGCCTGGCTGCGCAGGCAGCGCGCCAGCTCGTAGCCGTCCATGTCGGGCAGGCCGATATCGAGCAGCAGCACGTCCGGTCGTTCGCGCTGGGCGCGTTCGAGTGCGCCCCTGGCGTCGTACTCGACGCTGACGGCATGGCCCTGTACCTCCAGCAGCGCGGCCAGCATCTGCGCGGCGTCGACATTGTCGTCCACCACCATCACGCGCAGCGCGCCAGGCGCCCGCATGCCGGCGGCGGCGACCTCGTCCTCCGCCGCCCCGCCGAGGCTCGCCAGGCGCGGCAGGCAGATGCAGAACTCGCTGCCCTGTCCCAGTCCCCCGCTCTTCGCGGACACGGTGCCGCCATGCAGGGTGACCAGGCTCTTGACCAGGGCCAGCCCGATCCCGAGTCCGCCCTGGGAGCGGTCCGGGGTGCGCTCGGCCTGGGTGAACAGGTCGAAGATATAGGGCAGGATGTCGGGCACGATGCCGACGCCGTTGTCGCGCACGGCCACGTGCACGCGCTCCTCGTCGACCGTCACCGACAGCGTGATCCTGCCGCCCGGCGCGGTGTACTTGGCGGCGTTGTTGAGGATGTTCGAGATCACCTGCACCAGGCGGGTGCGGTCACCCATCACATGGGCGCTGCGGCCGGACAGCTGCAGCGTGAGCGAGTGGCGGCGCGCGTCGATCAGCGGCCGCACCTGCTCCACCGCGGCGGACACGATCACGTTCAGGTCGAGCTCTTCCTTCTCGAGCGTGACCAGGCCGCGCGTCACGCGCGAGACGTCCAGCAGGTCGTTCACCAGGTCGGTCATGTGGGATGCCTGGCGCACGATGATCTCGCTGGCGTTGGCGATGTTCCTGCTATCGAGGCTGCCGATCTTCAGCAGCTGGGCCGCGGTCATGATCGGCGCCAGCGGGTTGCGCAGTTCATGGGCCAGCATGGCGAGGAACTGGTCCTTCTGGCGGTTCGCCGCGCGCAGCTCGTCCTCGATCTGCTTGCGCGCGGAGACGTCGCTGCCCTCGACGAAGATGCCGGAGACGGCACCGCCGGCGTCGCGGATCGGCTGGTAGACGAAGTCGATGTAGCGCTCTTCCAGCGGGCCGTCCGGCTCGCGCTGCAGGCGTACCGGCAGCGCGTGACCGACAAAGGGTTCGCCGGTGGAATAGACGCGGTCGAGCAGTTCGAAAAAGCCCTGCCCCACCACTTCCGGCAGCGCCTCGCGCGCGGCCTTGCCGACGATCTGGCGATGGCCGATCAGCTGCAGGTAGGACTGGTTGGTCAGCTCGAACACGTGTTCGGGACCGCGCAGCACGGCAATGATGCCGGGCGCCTGTTCGAACAGGGTGCGGAAGCGCTCGTTTTCTTCGTCGCGGTATTTTTCGGACAGCACCTGGTCTGTGACCTCGACGCAGGCGCAGTGCATGCCGCGGATGATGCCATCCTCGTCGCGCACCGGCGAATACGAAAAGGTGAACCAGGTGGGCTCGTCGTAGCCGTGACGGTTCATGACCAGCAGCAGGCGGTCGACGTAGGTGGCCTCGCCCTTCAGCGCGCGGTCGATCAGGGGCCAGATGTCGTCCCAGATCTCGGCCCAGATGTCGTGGAAGCGCCGGCCCATCGCGCGCGGATGCTTGTCGCCGAGGATCTCGCGATAGGGATCGTTGTACAGGAAGCCCAGTCCCTCGCCCCAGGCGACGAACATCGGGAACCCCGAATTGAGCATCAGCCCGACCAGGGTGCGCAGGGCCTGCGGCCAGGTGCGGGGATGCCCGAGCGGCGATTCGCTCCAGTCCTGCATGCGCATCAGCGCCCCGGCTTCGCCACCCCCGCTCAGGAACATGAGCGAGCCGGCAAGGCTGTCGGCATCGTGCGATGGTTGATCGGGCCGTGGAGCGTGTTGTCGCATGGTCATGGCTGGTCGGATGAAGACCCGAGTTTGCCATAACTTCAAGAGGCAAGCCGCACGGCGAGGCAGGGGCTAGGCGGGCGGAAGCGTTTCGGGGAAGGCTGGAGCGGGTGAAGGGAATCGAACCCTCGTCGTAAGCTTGGGAAGCTTCTGCTCTACCATTGAGCTACACCCGCGTTGCCCGCATTCTACGCGGGTTTCAACGTTGTTGAGGCTCTGTTGCACAAATAAGGAAAAGGCGAGTGTGCCTTTCTGTCGACACATTTATCGCATAGAGACCGTAACGGGCGCGCCGAGGCGCGTGAAGCGGTTCAGCACTGCAGCGCACACTTGCAGCTCGGCGACCTGACGATCGAAGTCCCGCGCCATGATGCGTTCGCCGAGCAGCTTAAAGCAGCGCATTTTGGTTTCGACAAGGCTACGTCAGTGGTAGCCGCTCCACCTCTCCCATATTGCTCGTCCGAGGCCGCGGCGTTGCTCGCAGAATCTCGTTTTGCGCCTCGGCACCCTGACGATTCGTCTTCCAGGGTTTAGCATTCTTCCTGGTCGGGATGACTGCCTGGGCCTGGCGTAGAGCGATGGCTTCATGACAGGCCTTGGTGTCGTAAGCCCCATCACCGCTGACGGCAGAGATCTGCTCGTCGAGAGGAATCTGGCTCAATAGATCCGGCAGCACAGGCGCATCGCCAATACCGTTGTCGGTCACTTCCATGGCCCGGATTTCGAGTGTGGCGGCATCGATGCCAAGGTACACCTTGCGCCGTTGCCGTCGATATTCAAAACCATGCTTCTTTGTCTTCCATTCGCCTTCGCCCAGCATGTTGATGCCCGTGCAGATGCAAGCCTGTCGTGGTGGGTGCAACTTCAACGGTTACCTGCAGCGGCCTTTGACGCCGGCTTACCGCGCTGTAGTCCGGCACAGGTCAGTCCAGCCCAGCCCTGCCAGATGCAAAAGGCTCTCGGCCATTCCATGGCCTGGCGCAAGGGTAAGTTGAACAAACACTTGATGCTCAGACAGAATTGAATGGCCTGGTCACTGAAGGTCGGACTGCGTCCACGCTTGTCACTTGCCTGGCCGTGCCAGTTCATCGTTGGGTCGAGCCAGATGAGCAGTGAGCCGCGCGACTTGAGCGCCGCGTTGTATGCCTTCCAGTTCGTCGTTCGGTATTTCTGGGGAGGGGGTTTCATGCACAAAGGCTACCTGAGCTGCAGACGACATGCCGTCCGGCTGGATTTATGCAACAGAGCCTCTTGGGCATTTACACAACGCCGGCACCTTGCTCGGTGTCGGCGCTTGTACGTTCAAAGAAGATCACATCTCACACTGATCTTTTACGCGATAAGGCCCCAACCAGAGTCAGGCCTAGAACGATTAAAACTCCAGTGCCGGGTTCTGGGACGCTCACAATCGGGGCCGCGCCTGCAGGGAGGTCAATGATCGCTGTGATTGCACTGAGGGCGTCATTAAATCCTGCATCCAAAGTTATATGGAGGGAATTGGGCCCTAATGTTAAGAAGGGCGTAATATCAAAACTAACTATATCGAACAAGTTACCGTTGCCAATGGATGGCCCCGGTAGGCTGGCGCCTTGAAAGAGACCACCGCTCGCCAAGGCTACTCCGTTGATCCGCAAGGTACCATCGTCGTTCGGCCCGAAATTCTGACCATCAGATACGAACAATCTCAGGAAAGCCGAGCCTCCGGTATAGTTGATACCTGCAAGGTTGATGTCCCAACCCGCAGTATCGTAGGCGGAGGCGAAATTCGAATCATTACCGTCGAAAACCACCACGTCCCTATTATTTGCTGAGTTACCATCATTGAACAACACTAGCGTTGCAGCACCGTTAACCTCAACTCCAGGCTTATTAAAGTTGGTAAGATTATAAGCACCATTGGCGTTGATAACGCTTGTGGTGTTTGCTCGATATGCTTGGCTGTTAGCGAAACCCCAGAAGTTATTATCGGAAAACCCTATGTTCGTTCCGGTAACTCCATTTCCATTCACGTTGACATTTGCATTTGCATTTGGGTCCATGGAATTTGTTGGGCCATGCCAGTAGAGCAGGGAGTTTGTGACCGTGCCGCTCACGCCGCTCACATTGATCGTTCCGGTACCAGTACCTCGCAAACCACCTGTGCCAGCGGTGGTCAGATCGGTATTAAAAAACGTCGTGTAAGGCGTTAGGGCCCCAGCGTGAGCGGGAGAAATGAGTATAGAACAAAAGCTTAGAAGGCCCAGGAATGCCTGCGTCGATCTCATTTTCATGACATTAACCTTTTCGTTAAATGATTTTATTAACAAGGGACTGCGAACACTGGATAGCATAAACCGTGCCAATAGGATTCACCCGTTATAAATCAGTGACTTAGAATTTTGTTCTATAATATTTTTCATCGTCCTTGTAAATTTTCTCGACAGTCTTCGTTCCAGTTACTCGTATCACATATCCCAATCTCTCAAGTCCATCGTTAAAATGATACTGCTTCGGCTTAACGTTGGGAGTGCCTTATCACAGCACCAGCCTATGAGAACTGATCGGATAATATGACATCTCTTCATTCATCGAATAAAATCAAATCCTGCACCAGTCAATAAAATCCATAAAAATCAATCACTTAAGTTTGCATGAAATTAATATTGCAATAATTCATGAAAAAAATTTAAAATAAAGACTTTTATTTTTAGATTTCAATTTAAAAATATTTATTTACTGATGGAATTTCTATTGAAATGCAGGCAGCTTGACCAAGCCCGAAGCCGCTGTCCCGACGTGACCTAAGATGCCCAGTACAGGCGACTGCGCAAGCCGCTAGAAACGTTCCGCATGAGCTAGCATTTTTATATTCATTGGAATCCGCAAACCGGCCCGATATATTGGAAGCGCGGCGCGCACGCCCTGGCGCCCAGCGCTTATTTCACTCGAGGAACAACTGATGGCTCACTTCGACATTGGCGCGATCGTGCGCGACCTGCACGACGCCCGCCAGCAATGGCGCCAGGCCCACCGTCCCGCCGGCGAGGTGCGCGGCATCGAATTTCCTTCGCGCGATGCGCTGGCGGACATCGTCGGCCAGCTCAAGGGCGTGCTGTTTCCCATGCGCCTGGGGCCGCCCGGCCTGCGCCGGGAAAGCGAAGACTTCCACGTCGCCCACGCCCTCGATTCCGCCCTGCATGCCCTGCTGCGCCAGGTCCAGATCGAGCTGCACTACAGCGCCGCGCTGGAGCAGCGCACCGACGGCGACATCGCCAGCCAGGCCATCGACGCCACCCGCGCCTTCGGCGCCGCCCTGCCGCAGGTCCGCATGGAAATCGACAGCGACGTGCTGGCCGCCTACCAGGGCGACCCGGCCGCGCGCAGCGTCGACGAAGTGCTGCTGTGCTATCCCGGCGTGCTGGCGATGATCCACTACCGCCTGGCGCACCGCCTGTACGAACTCGGGCTGCCGCTGCTGGCGCGCATCATCTCGGAACTGGCGCATGCCGCCACCGGCATCGACATCCACCCGGGCGCGACGATCGGTACCGGCTTCTTCATCGACCACGGCACCGGCGTCGTGATCGGCGAGACCGCCGTGATCGGCCAGCGCGTGCGCCTGTACCAGGCCGTCACCCTGGGCGCCAAGCGCTTCCCGACGAATGCCGACGGCAGCCTGCAGAAGGGCCTGCCGCGCCATCCGATCCTGGAAGACGACGTCGTGATCTACGCCGGCGCCACCGTGCTGGGCCGCATCACGATCGGAAAGGGTGCGGTCATCGGCGGCAATGTCTGGCTGACCCACGACGTGGCGCCGGGCGCGCGCGTGGCACAGGCCGCTTCGCGCGAGGAAGTGTTCGAGACCCTGGGCATGCCCGGCGATCCGGGCTGAAGGCTTACTTCGGGCTCTCGACCGTATAACCTTTTGCCTGCAACTCGGCCAGGTAGCTCTTCGGACCGAGCACCTGGCTTATCGACAGCAGCGCGAAGGTGCTCGCATTCTTCGCGAGCGCCCGTTCCGCCGTCTTCATCCATGCCACCCGGCCGCGTTCGCGCATGTCCTGGAAGGCCGGATTAGTCCGCGCGAACGAACCGTTCATCATGGCGTCGTTGCAGGTATCTTCGCGCTCGGCATAATCGAGCTTGCCGATCTCGGCGATGTTGCCGTTGGCCCAGGCATTCGCGCGCAGCTTCATCGCATCGATATCGCCTTCGAAACTCTCCAGGGTCTTGGTGAAGCAGGCCACGTCTTCCATCTGCGACTTCTTGAAGTCCTTCAGCGCCTCGCGCGGATGCTCGAGCGTGACCGAGACACCGGTGCTGGTGAGCTTCACGTCGTGCTTCCTGGCGATCTTCTCGATCTGATCGGCGACTTCCCCCCCTTTCGACAGCCCGCTTTTCTTCAGCCCCGCATCCAGCAACTCCTCGGCGGCGAAGAAGGGACGGTAACGCTCGACGCCGTCGTCGCCGCCGATGTATTTCTGCTTCAGCACAGTCCAGCGTCCATAGACATCGGCCGGCAGCAGGTCGTGCAACTCGGCGCCGTCCGGGTTCTTCTTCAGGCCGATCAGCGATGGCAGCATGCTCAGTCCGCTCATCCAGCCGACCGTGACACTGACCCCGGGACGCAGCAGCACCTCCTGCGATTGCGCCACCAGGCGTTCGACCCGTACCGAATCCCATTCCATCTTTTGCGGCAGCGGCGAATGCATGGCGAACACCCACATCACGTGGCCATCCTTCGAGACTTTCCAGAGGCCGGGTCCGGGACGCTTGCCCGAGACCACGACCGTGGCGGGCGCCGCCTCGAGCTCCTGCCCGGCGGGCGCGGATGCGGGCGGCGGATCGGTCTGCGCCAGCGCGGCGGCGCCGAGCAGGCTCATGGACAAGACACAGGCAAAGCGTGCGGCAAGCATCGGAGACCCCCTTATTGTTGTGTTGCCAAAGCTTAACTAACTGGCATCAAGAGGGCTACTCGCGTAACAGCTTGTCACAAAGCATGCATATCTGTCAGTCGGCAGCGGGCGGCTCTTCCGGCTGCCGGTCCAGCAGGCCGTGGGCCAGCTTCAAGCCCTCCACCATGGCCTGGAAGGCGTCGCGCTTGGCGTCCTCGCCCGGCACCCGCAGCACGTAGGAGGGGTGATAGGTGGTGACGATCCAGTGGCCTTCGTGGAAGACCGGCTTGCCCATCGCGTTCTTCAGCGTCACGTTGGCGCTGCGCATGACCGACTTCAGGGCGGTCGCGCCCAGCGCCACGATCACGGTAGGTTTTACGTGGGCCAGTTCCTTGTCGAGCCAGTAGTGGCAAGCCTCGATTTCCTTCTGCGCCGGGGTCTTATGGAGGCGCCGCTTGCCGCGCGGTTCCCACTTGAAGTGCTTGACGGCGTTGGTCACGTAAATGGTCTCGCGGTCGACGCCGGCCGCCTCGCACACGCGGTCGAGCAGCTTGCCGGCGGGCCCGACGAAAGGCTGGCCGGCCAGGTCCTCCTGGTCGCCCGGCTGCTCGCCGACGAACATGATCTTCGCCTTCTTCGGCCCTTCGCCGCCGACGGCCTGGGTGGCGAACTGCCACAACTCGCAGCGCCGGCATTCGTCCAGCTTGGAAGGCTGCTGGCGCTCCGGCTGGGCATCCTCGGGGGCGATCGGGATGGTCGTGCCCTTGCGCTGGCCCACCGCCTCGTACTGGCCGATCTTGCGCGCGCCCATCGCTGCCTCGGAAATCATATGCGGCACGATTTTGCCTTCTGGCAAATTTTTCCAGCGGTCCGAAGTGATGTGCTGGCGCATCACCTCGACGTTCAGGCGCGCCGGATTGAACACGCTGCGGTAGTAGGTCAGCCACAAGGCTTCCCCTGTGTCTTCGAGGTCGTCGGAGTTCTTCACCAGCGGGCCGGTATTGTGCAGGGTCTGGCCATCCCACAGCACGCTGGCCTCGGGCGTGGCGATCATCCAGCTGACCTTGCCCATGCGGGAAATAAAATGCTCGGCGACCTGGGGAAGCACGTCGTGGCGCGGCTCGTACCAGGCGACGAAGCGCGGCGGCCCGGCGTCAGGCGGACGTTCGCGGAATCGGATATAGGCATGCATGTCGTGTTCCTCGCGGTGCACCGCCTTCACCATCGCATGCAGGCGCGCGCCGTCTTCGTCGGCCGGCGACTGCACCTCGTGCTCGCCCTGCTGCCAGCGCCAGATCACGCGATAGAGAAAGGCCCAGCGGTCCGGCACGCGGCAGCAGGCGGCGCTTTGCAGCATGTCCATCAGCGAGCGCGGAATGCTCGGCGCGCCGTGTTTCGGCCCGTGTGCCGGTCCGTGGCGCGCTTGGTCCGATGCGGGCGGCGGCAAGTCGGAAGGATTATGCGGCTGCTCGGCCGTGGGCGGCGCACCCGAGAACAGGTCGCCGCCGGCGTAGGGCGTGCTCCAGGTTAGCAGCTCCGGCGGCACGTCGTGGACCAGCAGCTCGCGCGCCGCCTCGCGCCATTCGGCGAAGGTCTCGACCAGCAGCGGCTGGCCCGCACGCTGTCGGTCGATCGCGCTCATGCCGCCTGCAGCTCCGGCCACAGCTTCATCTGCTGCGGAGCGTCGGCCATGTTCCGCCGCAGCAGTTCGGAGGAGGCCGCGTCTTGCGCCGGCTTGTAGTCGGCGGTGACCACGAAGGGCGCCAGCTTCTTCAGGCTGCAGCGCAGGCGCGACAGATCCTCCCAGCGGATCCGGCGCAGGCGGCGCAGGTCGATGAGCCGTTTGGCCGAACGCAGGCCGATGCCGGGTACGCGCGCGATCATGGCTTCGTCGGCGCGGTTCAGGTCGAGCGGGAAGTGCTCGCGGTTGCCGAGCGCCCAGGCCAGCTTGGGGTCGATGTCGAGCGCCAGGTTGCCCGCCTGCGGCATCAGTTCGCCGGCCGTGAAGCCATAGCCGCGCAACAGGAAATCGGCCTGGTAGAGGCGGTGCTCGCGCAACAGCGGCGGCGGCGCGGACGGCACGCTGGACGGGCTCTGCGGGATCGGGCTGAAGGCCGAGTAGTAGACCCGCTTGAGCTTGTAGCTGCCGTACAGGGTCTGGGCCGTGTTCAGGATGGTCTGGTCGTCGCTGGCGTCGGCGCCGACGATCATCTGGGTGCTCTGCCCGGCCGGCGCGAAGACTGGCGCCTTCGGGTGCTCGTCCTTCTCGTCGAGCCTGGTGCGGATGGCGCCCATCGCCAGCTTGATCGTGTGGACGTTCTTTTCCGGCGCCAGGCGGGAGACGCTGTCCTGGGTCGGCAGCTCGATGTTGACCGACAGCCGGTCGGCGTACTTGCCGGCCAGCTCGATCAGGCGCGGGTCGGCATCCGGAATCGTCTTCAGGTGGATGTAGCCGCGGAACTTGTGCTCCTCGCGCAGACGCCGCGCGACCTCGACCAGCTGCTCCATCGTGTAATCGCTGGACTGGATGATGCCCGAGCTGAGGAACAGCCCGTCGATGTAATTGCGGAGGTAAAAATCCTGGGTCAGCTTGACCACTTCGTCGACCGCGAAGCGGGCCCGCGGCACGTTCGAGCTGCGGCGATTCACGCAATACTGGCAGTCGTAGATGCAGAAGTTGGTCAGCAGGATCTTCAGCAGCGATACGCAGCGTCCGTCCGGCGTGTAGCTGTGGCAGATACCCATGCCGTTGGTGGCGCCCAGGCCGTCCTTGTCGGCCGAATCCCGCTTGGGCGCGCCGCTGCTGGCGCAGGAGGCGTCGTATTTGGCGGCATCGGCCAGGATCTCGAGCTTGTCTTTGAGTTCCATTGTGCAGTAAATACTGTATGGATGAACAGTATACCGCAGTTCATGCCGGTGCGGCGGTGCGTGGACGCACGCTTGCCACGGGCGCGTCTTCATCGGTTTGCAACATGATCAAACTATGATAGTTTGCAATTGTTTTTGACGAATCTGATTATTGATGTCTGTCCAATTCCGCAATAACGTCCACGTCGCCGGCGCCGGACACGCGACCCTGGTGTTCGCCCACGGCTTCGGCTGCGACCAGACCATGTGGCGCTTCCTCGCCCCCGCCTATGAAGGGCGATTCCGCACCATCCTGTATGACCTGACCGGCAGCGGCGATTCCGACCGCACGGCCTATGACCGAGCAAGGCATGGAAGCCTGCATGGCCATGCCGACGATTTGCTGGAAATACTGACCGCCTGCGCGGCCGGGCCGGTGGTCTTCGTCGGCCATTCGGTCAGCGCCACGATCGGCATGCTGGCGGCGATCAAGGCGCCGGAGCGCTTCGCTGCGCAAGTCATGGTGGGACCGTCGCCCTGCTACATCAACGACGGCGATTATGTGGGCGGCTTCAGCCGCGAGGATATGGACAACCTGCTGGCGTCGATGGACGACGATTTCCCGAGCTGGTCACGGCGCATGGCGCCCATACTGATCGGGGCGAAGCGGCCGGCGCTGACCGCGGAGCTGGTGGCCAGCTTCATGCGCAACGACCAGGGCATTGCCCGCCATTTCGCCCGCGTGACCTTCCTGTCCGACCACCGCGCCGACCTGGCTCGTTCGACCGTGCCGTCGCTGATCCTGGAATGCAGCGACGATCCGCTCGTCCCGCGCGAGGTCGGCCACTACCTGCTGCGCCACCTGCCGAACAGCAGCCTGGACGTCATCGACGACGAAGGCCACTGTCCGCACATCAGCGAGCCGACCGCCAGTTCCCGGGCGATCGATGCCTTCCTGGCGCGGACGCTCGGCTGAGCGCTCAGCGGACCGGCTTGCCGTCCGCGTCCAGCACGGTCACCTCGCCCCAGCCCAGCTTGCGGATACCCGGCTCGACCTTGCGCAGGTCGCCGATCACGAGCCACACGACTTCGTCCGGATGCACGTAGCGCGCGCCGGCGCCGGCCAGCTGCTTGTCGCTCAGCGAGCGCATGCCGCCGGCGTAGCGGTTCCAGTAATCGTCCGGCAGGCCGAGGTTGATGCTGGTGATGGCCGCGCCTTCGAGCGCATCCAGGGTGGCGAAGCGGCCCGGCAGGCGCGAGGTCACGTTGCGCATCACGCTGTCGAATTCCTCGCCGGCGATCGGACGCTGGCCGGCGATGTCGCGGATCTCCTTCGACACTTCCTGCATCGCCTCGACCGTCTTGTCGGTCTGCACCGGCGCGATCGTCAGGAAGCTGCGCTGGCCGCGCATGTCGATCATGCGGGCGGTGGTGCCGTAACTCCAGTGCTTGTCGAGGCGCAGGTTGCGGTTCAGGCGCGAGGTCGCCATGCCGCCGAAGTCGTGCATGACGGCCTGGATCGCCAGTTCGTCCGGCTGGCCGGACGGCAGCGAGACGTGGGCGGCGACGATGGTCGACTGCGGCGCCTCCGGCTTGTCGATCAGGTAGATGCGCTTGCCCGCGGTGGCCGGCACGCTCGGCACCTGCTTGGCGGGGGCGCCGCCGGCCTGCCATTTGCCGAAGCTCGACTCCAGCGCCGGCATCAACTTTTCGAGGGTGGTGTCGCCGGCCACGACCAGGGTCGCGCTGCCCGGACGGAACCAGGCGTCATGCCAGCGCGCGACGTCGTCGCGGCTGATGGTCCGGGTGCTGGCTTCGGTACCGGAAGCCGGACGGCCGTAGGCATGGCCCGCGCCGTACAGGATGCCCGGGATCACGCGCACCGCGAGGGCGCTCGGCTGGGCCTTCTCCTGCCCCACCTGAGCCAGGCGGCGCTGCTTGGCCAGCTCGACCTGGTCCTGCGGGAAGGTGGCGTTGAGGGCGGCGTCGGCCATCAGCGCCAGCGACGGCGCCAGGTTGGCGCTGGTTGCCTTCAGGCGCACCACCGACTGGTCCTGGGAGGTGCCGGTGCTGATGTCGGCGCCCAGCGATTCCAATGCGTCGGATAACTGGAACGCGTTGCGCGCCTTGGTCCCCTTGTCGATCAGGCCGAGGCTCAGCGACGCCAGGCCTTCCTTGCCGACCGGGTCGGCGGCGGCGCCGGCATCCAGCACCAGCGCGGCGTTGACGATCGGCGCGCCATGGCGCTCCAGCAGCACGACCTTCAGGCCGTTCTTGAGCTGGGCGCGCTGCATGGCCGGGAAGCTGACGTCGGGCGCCTGGCCGAGGGCCGGCAACTGCTTGCGGTCGAAGCCGGATTTGACGGCCGCCAGTTTCGGATAAGGCTTGACCGTCATCGTGTAATGATGCCCGCTGAGCCAGCGCTTGCCGGCCGCCTTCACGTCCGCCGGGGTGGCGCTGGCCATCTGCTCCAGGCGGGTCAGGTAGGCGTCCGGGCTGCCGCCATAGGTCATGCTCTCGGCCAGCACGTCGGCGCGGCCGCCGAAGCCGCCCAGGCGCTCCAGGCTGCGCGAGAAGTCGGCCAGCTCGCGGGTCTTCACGCGCGCCAGTTCCTCGCTCGTCGGGCCCTTTTCCAGCAGTTCGCCCACGATGCGGTCGATTTCGCGTTCCGCATCGAGCTGGTCGGCGCCGTTCTTGAGCGTGACCGTGATGCCGAAGGTGCCGCCCAGTTCACTGTCCTGCATGCCGGCGGACACGCCGGTGGCGATGCCCTTCTCGTACACCAGGCGCTTGTCCAGGCGCGCGCTCTTCGAGCCGGCCAGCACGTCGGCCAGCAGCTGCAGGCGCGCCACATCCGCATCCTTCCAGGCGGCGGCGTGCCAGCGGCGGTAGACGCGCACCTGCGGCACCTGGTCTTCCATCTCGTCGCGGATGTCGCGGTCGAGCACAGGGATCCAGGCTTCAAGGCGCGGCAACGGAGGGCCAGGCGGCAGCGCGCCGAAGTACTTGTTCACCAGCTCGAGCGCGCGCTCGGGCGTGATGTCGCCGGCCAGCGACAGCACCGCGTTGTTCGGGCCGTAGTAGGTGCGGTACCACTCGCGGATGTCTTCCAGCGAAGCGGCGTTGAGGTCGTCCATGCTGCCGATCGTGGTCCACGAATACGGGTGCGAGTACGGGTACATCTTGGCCGCGAATTCGTAGCGCACCTTGCCGTAGGGCTGGTTGTCGCCTTGTCTCTTCTCGTTCTGCACCACGCCGCGCTCGCGCTCGAGCATGGCCTGCGAGATGTAATTGCCGAGGAAGCCCATGCGGTCCGATTCCAGGAACAGCGTGCGCTCCAGTGCCGAGGTCGGGACGTCCTCGAAGAAGTTGGTGCGGTCGGTGTTGGTGGTGCCGTTGCGGTTGTTGGCGCCGAGGTCGTCCATCGCCTCGCGGAAGCCGTGCGGGTAGTTCTCGGAACCGTTGAAGAAGAAGTGCTCGAACAGGTGGGCGAAGCCGGTCTTGCCGCGCTTCTCGTTGCGCGAGCCGACGTGGTACCAGACGTTCACGCCCACCACCGGCACGCTGTGGTCTTCATGCACCAGCAGGGTCAGGCCGTTCGGCAGCACAAACTTCTTGTAGGCGATGCTGTAGGCCTTGCGGTCGAAGCCCGAGGGCGCGGATTTGGAAGCGGTGGCGGTGGCATTGGCGGCAAGTGCCGGCGCGGAAGCAAGCGCGGCCAGGCCGAGCGCGAGCACGATCTGCTTGAGTTTCATCTTCTCTCTTCTGTTTCTGGTTTTTGTTATGCCGCGCCAACGTATCCGTTGGCTTGCGCGAGCAGGTGGGGTTCCATGCGTGCGGCGATGCGCTGGATGTAGCTGGTGGCGGGTTGAACGCCGGCGGCACCGGCGCGGTGCAGCCAGGCATAGGCTTCGACCAGGTCCTTCTGCACGCCCTGGCCGCTGGCGTACATGACCCCGAGGTTGAACTGGGCGCGCGCATGGCCCTGGCGCGCGGCGCACAGGTACCAGAAGTGGGCGGCTTCGTAGTCGCGTTCGACGCCGTGGCCGCTGTCGTAGCGCAGGCCGAGCGCGAACTGGGCGAGGGCGTGGCCCTGGTCGGCCGCCTTGCGGTACCACTCGTAGGCCTGGCGCGGGTCGATGGTGCCGCTGTCGTCCTGGTCGAGCAGCTGGCCCAGCATGTACTGGGCCGGCGCATAGTCCTGGTCGGCCGCCTTGCGGTACCAGTGCATGGCCTCGTCCTCGATGCGCAGGGCGAGGTCGAACTGGGCGCGCAGGTGGCCTTGGCTTGCGGCCTTGCGGTACCAGTCGAGCGCCTGCCCGGCATCCTGCTCGACGCCATGGCCGGCATCGAGCAGCTGGCCGAGGTGGTACTGGGCGCCGGCGGAACCCTGCTCGGCGGCCTTGCGGTACCAGTGCGCGGCCAGTCCGTAATCCTGGTCCACGCCCTGGCCGTGCTCGTAGCGCAGGCCGAGATTGTCCTGGGCGCCGGCATGGCCCTGCTCGGCCGCCTTGCGGAACCAGTGCAGCGCCAGGTCGGGATCGCGGGCCACCCCGTGGCCGCTGTCGTGGATGAGGGCCAGGTTGAACTGCGAGCTGGCGTGGCCCTGCTCGCCGGCGCGGCCGTACCACAGGATCGCCTTTTCGCTGTCCTGCGGCAGGTCCTGCCCCTTGTCATAGCGCAGGCCGAGGTTGAACTGGGCCGGCGCATAGCCCTGCTCGGCCGCCTTGCGGAACCAGTGGATGGCCTGCTGCACGTCGCGGTCCACGCCCTGGCCGCTGTCGTAGCGGAGCGCCAGGTTGAACTGCGCGCGCGCGTAGTTCTGGTCGGCGGCGCGGCGATACCATTCGATGGCGCGGCCGATGTCCTGGGCCACGCCCTTGCCGCCTTCGTACATCATGCCGAGGTTGTGCTGGGCGCCGGCGTCGCCCTGTTCGGCCGCCTGGCTGAACCAGTGCATGGCCTGCTGCACGTCGGCCGGGACGCCCTGGCCCTTGGCGTACAGCCAGCCCAGGTTGTACTGGGCCGCGGCGTATCCCTGCTCGGCCGCCTGGGTGTACCAGTAGATCGCCTGCGCCAGGTCCTGGGCCACGCCCTGGCCCTTCTGGTACATCACGCCGAGGTTGTACTGGGCCTGTTCGAGGCCGGCGCTGGCCGCCATCCGGTACCAGGCCACCGCCAGCTCGTCGTTCTTCGGCACGCCGTGGCCGTTCACGTACATGAAGCCCAGGCTGTGCTGGGCGCTGGCGACGCCGCGCTCGGCCAGCGCTTTTACGCGCAGGAACTCAGCGGTGTGATGAGCGACGGTATCAGGCATGGCAAGGCGGCTTCCTTACGCCTGGAACGCGAGCACGTTGCCCGCGCCGGCCGGCAGGCCCTGGCCGCGCAGCACGTCGACGAAGCGGCCCAGCGGCATTGGCCGGTGATACAGGTAGCCCTGCATCGTCATGCAGCCGTTGGCGCGCAGGTAGCGTGCCTGCGGCTCGGTCTCGACGCCTTCCGCGATTAGGTTCAGGCCCAGGCCGCGCGCGATCGAGATGATCGCCAGCACCACCGGATAGTGGCCGTACTCGTCGTGGATCTCCTTGACGAAGGACTGGTCGATCTTGATCGTGTGGACCGGGAAGCGGTGCAGGTAGGCCAGCGAGGAATAGCCGGTACCGAAGTCGTCGATCGCCACCGAGACGCCGAGCTGGCCCAGCTTGTTGAGCTGCTCGATCGCGTGCTGCGGGTTGCGGATGCAGATGTTCTCGGTGATCTCGACTTCGATCTGGCTCGGCGCGATCCCGTAGCGCAGCAGGGCGCCGCGCATCTTCTCGAAGAAGTCGCCGCGGTCCAGGTATTGCGGGGACAGGTTCAGCGACAGCCGCACCTGGTTGGCACAGATGCCCTTCCACTGCAGCATGTCGCGGCACAGGGCGCCGATCATCCAGTCCGAGATCGGGATCATCAGGCCGTTCTCTTCGGCGAAGGGCAGGAACTCGCCCGGCGTGACGATGCCGCGGCTCGGGTGGTTCCAGCGCATCAGCGCCTCGGCGCCGACGATGCGGCCGCTGGCGGCGTCGATCTGCGGCTGGTAGTACATCTCCAGCTCATCGTTCTCCAGCGCACGCCGCAGGCTCTGGCCGAGCGCGATCTTCTGGTGCGAGATGTCCTGCATCGAGGCGTCGTAGAAGGCGTGGCCGTTCTTGCCCTGCCCCTTGACCTGGTACATGGCGATGTCGGCGTGGCGCAGCAGCTCGTCGATCGACTCGCCGTGGCCCGGATAGATCGCGATGCCGATCGAGGCCGAGATGTGGACCTGGTGGCCGTCCAGGTCGAACGGCAGCTGCAGGCACTCGAGGAATTTGTCGGCGACGCTGCGCGCGTCGTCGCGGTCGCGCAGCTCGGGCAGCACGATGGTGAATTCGTCGCCGCCCTGGCGCGCCAGGGTGTCGCCCTTGCGCAGGCAATCCTTCAGGCGCACCGCAACCTGCTGCAGCAGCTCGTCGCCCTTCACGTGGCCGAGGGTGTCGTTGACCAGCTTGAAGCGGTCGAGGTCGATGAACATCACCGCGAGCTCGGTCTGCTTGCGCTTCGCCTGGATGACGGCCAGGCCGAGCCGGTCCTTGAACAGGATGCGGTTCGGCAGGTCGGTCAGGATGTCGTGGTAGGCCTGGTAGGAGATGACTTCTTCCGCGCGCTTGCGGTCGGTGATGTCGCGCGCCACGCCGTAGGTGCCGAAGAATTCCAGCTTCTTCACTTCCTGGTCGGGCACGTGCATGCCGATCGCGTTCAGCGAGATCGTCATCAGGGTGTTGTTGAAGGTGCGTTCCTGGTTCGAGCCGGCATGGCACTTCAGGCGCAGCTCGACGTTGCGCGAAGCGCGTTCGTCGACGCGGCGCTCGTTGAAGGCGTAGCGGGCGCGCTCCAGGTCTTCTTCGTGCACCAGGATCGAGTAGTGCTGGCCGATCAGCTCTTCGCGGCGATAGCCGAGCAGCTGGTAGGCGCGGTCGTTCACGAACGTGAATTTTCCCTCGTGGTTCAGGGTATAGATGATGTCCGGCGAGGAGTCCACCAGGTAACGGTACATCTTCTCCGAGTTTTCCAGCTGGGTCGCGATGCGGCTGTTGGTTTCCTCGAGGCGGCGCGCCTTGAGCGCGTTGGCCACGGTCGTCAGGAGCTCTTCGCGGCTGTAGGGCTTGCGCAGGTAGTCGTAGGCGCCGCGTTTCAGGGCGCCGATCGCGGCCTCGATGCCGACCTCGCCGCTCATCACGATGACGTCGGCGTCGATGCCCTTCGCGTTGATGAAGTCCATGATCTCGTGGCCGCCGATGTCGGGCAGGCGCAGGTCGAGCAGGACCAGGTCGAAGCGCAGTTTCCCTAGGTGGGCCAGGGCTTCGCTGCCGGTGGCGGCGGTGACCAGCTGGTAGCCGCGGCCCTGCAGCAGTTCGTACAGCGAGGACAGCAGGCGGGGTTCGTCGTCGACCAGCAGCAGGCGCGGCTGCTCCATCGTGGACGGGAATGCGGCTTGCGGGGCAAGCGCGTCATGGGGTGTGGTTGACGGGGCGCTGTCGGAGATGGGATTCATTGTTACCTTATACTGATCCGAGCGCGCGCATCGGCGTTCCAGCCGGGGCGCTTGCGCCGGCATGCGCCGGCAGCAGAATTTCGAAACTGGTGCCGGTCTTGCCGCTGCGGCAGGCGATATGCCCGTTCAGCTTCTTGACCAGGCTGTGCACGATCGACAGGCCGAGCCCATGGTGCGGGCCTTCCTTCGTGCTCT
The DNA here is from genome assembly GCF_056397205.1 of Massilia sp. 05N420. Classification (NCBI taxonomy): domain Bacteria; kingdom Pseudomonadati; phylum Pseudomonadota; class Betaproteobacteria; order Burkholderiales; family Oxalobacteraceae; genus Massilia; species Massilia sp. 05N420. The sequence continues at coordinate 68,335 of NZ_JBFTMX010000009.1, read as the reverse complement.
TCACGGCGGAGAACAGATTGGCCAGCACCTCGCGCGACAGGCCCGGGCCGGTGTCGGAGACGACCAGCTCCAGGTACAGCCTGCGCTCGCGGTTGACGTGGCCGCGGTTGGCGATCTCGATGCGGCCGCCGGTGGCGGACAGCGCCTCGATCGCATTCTTGATCAGGTTGACCAGGATCTGCTTGAGGATGTCGGGATCGCCCTCGACGCGCGCCGCTTCGCTGGACATGCTGACCACGATCTCGACGTTGGGCGGCACGAAGTCGGTGGCGCGGAACAGGCGCAGCACGTCCTCCACCACCTTGGCCACGTTTGCGCTGACGCCGCCGTCCAAGGAGGAGGAAACTGCGGGCTGCACCTCGGTCAGGCTGTTGACCAGCTGGCCGACGCGGTCGATCTCCTCGTTCAGGATCGACAGCTCGCCGGCCACCGGCTCCTGGCGTTCCAGCTTGCTGTCGAGGACCGACAGATAATTCTTGATGATCGACAGCGGGTTATTCACTTCGTGCACCACGCGACGCGACGCTTCCCTGTACTCCTCGGCCACATGGGCCAGCTGTCGGCGCGCATGGCCGCGCTCAAGCATCGCGTTCTCCAGCGCGGTCGCGGCCTGGGCGCCGAAGGACTGCATGAAGCGCTCGCGCTTCTGGCAGGCCGGCACCTGCCAGCTGGCGATGCCGCCGATCAGGACGCCGATGCAGCGCGCCCCGCTCACCAGCGGCACGCAGACCAGGGATTCGGTGCCGAGCATGCGCAGCAGCTGTTCCTCGGGCAGGCCGAGCGGCGCGCCGTCGCGGCGCACGAAGGCCAGGCGGCGTTCCAGCGCGGCCTTGGCGACCGCCCCGCCCTTCGACAGCGGGATCGAGAATTCCGAGATGCGCTGCTGGTTGGCGGTGGGTGCGCCCACCAGCGCGTGGCCGGTCGGGTTCTCCAGCATCACGGCGGCGTTCTCGAAGTCGAACAGCACGCGCGCCGAACGCGCCACCGATTCCAGCAGCCCGCTCTCGCCACCCTTGCCCTGCTGGCGCGCGAAGGCCTGGCCGATCTCCGAGACCAGCACCAGGTTGCGCATCTCCTCGGTCAGGCGCTGCTGCACAGGATCGACGGGCGGCGGCGGCGCGAAGGCCGGCAGGGCGGGAATGTCGTCGGCGCCGGCCAGGTCGATACCGAGATGGACCGCGGCGCGCTCGACCTGGCGCGCGGCCTGGGCCAGCAGCTCATCGGCGGCTTCCGGTTCGAGGTCGCACAGCTTGGCCGCCTCGACCACCAGGTTCGGGTCGTCGGCATGGGCGGACAGCAGGTGGGCGGCGCGCACGATGCGGATCAGGGGATGGGCGCCCTCCAGGCGCTCGCCCGGCTCGTGGTGGTAGAGCACCGAGTCGGCCAGGAAGGAGTCGAGCTGCCAGCGTTCGATCAGCCAGGCGCCGGCTTCGGCATGGGTGATCTGGAGCGTGCGCTGCTCGACCGCGCACAGGTCTTCGTCGTCGCGCGCGGTGAAGTTGTAGCCGTATTCCTTCGGGGCGGTGGCCAGCAGGGCCAGGCGGCCGACGTTGTGCAGCAGCCCGGCCAGGTAGGCTTCCTCAGGCTGGGAATAATTCAGGTGGCGGGCCAGGTCGCGCGCCAGCACGGCGGCGGTGAGCGAGTTCTTCCAGAATGCGCGCAAGTCGGTCGCGCCGGAATTCGGGAAGCTGTTGAAGGTCTGGAATACCGAGTCGCTGATCACCAGGGTCTTGATCATGTCGGTGCCCAGCGCCACCATGGCCTGCTCGATGTTGGGCAGGCGGCCGCCGCGATGATAGGCCGAGCTGTTGGCGACGCTCAGGATCTTGCCCGTCATGCCGGCGTCCTTGGCCACCAGCGCAGCCAGTTCCGGCATGCCGAGATCGTCCGCCTGCAGGTGGGCCAGCAGCTTGATGAGTATCTGCGGCATGGCCGGCAGCCGCGCGATCAGCAGGCGATTGCGGATATCCTGGTCTGGTAGGTAGTTGGTCTCAAGCACGGCCGCCACTGCTGTTCTGGATGGTTGGTGGCGGCCCTCCCCGGCTCAAGCTGCCACGATAATTCTTCTTGTAATCCCCGGAATAAAACTGGTTTTTTGGCATTGTTCCGGATGTAAAAAACTTATCTTAGCATATATACATTTCTGACCGGGAACAACATTTTCCGGTAAAAGTGATGTGTTTTAGAGTCAGAACTCAGCTGCACGTCTTGACGCGCCTCATATTCTCGTAGGGTTGGCACGTAAATTAGTCCCCCGGACTGATTTATCCCACCCTACGCCAGGGCTTGCTTGCGCCGATAGTGGCGCGACACCATCCAGCAAGCCAGCGACGCCAGCGCAAACGCAGCCTGGCCGAGCGCCATCGCCAGCACCGAGTAGGTCAGCGCCGGCGCGATGATGCCCGCCACGATCGCGCCCATCAGCGTGGTAACGAAGGATTGGCAGGACGCCACCGTGCCACGGATGTGCGGGAACAGGTCGAGCGTCAGCAGGGTCGCGCTGGGGTTGATGATCGAGCTGCCGAAGTTATAGAAGAACATCGGCAGCACGGTCCACGGCAAGGCCGGCGGCAGGAAGGAGTGGTACAGCACGCTGCCGGTCACCGCGGCCAGCATCAAGGCATAGCCGATGCCGATCTGGCGCCCGTAATGCATCTTGCCGGCCAGGCGGTTGGCGGCCAGGGCCCCCAGGAAGATGCCGGCCACCGCCGGCACGAACAGCCAGGCGAAGTCCGAGGGCCCCAGGTGCAGGTGCACCGGCAGCAGCACCGGTGCGCCGGCGATGAACAGGAACATGCCGCCGAAGTTGAAGGCGACCACCGCCGACTTCATCTGGAACAGCACGGAGCTGAAGATGTCCCAGTAGCTGCGCGCCAGGAAGCGCGGATTGAAGGGCTGGCGGCGCTCTTTCGGCATGGTCTCCGGCAGGTGCTGCCAGCAGACCCACCACAGCCCCACGCTGAACACCAGCAGGCCGAGGAAGATCGCGCGCCAGTCCAGCAGGGTCACGATCCAGCCGCCCAGCACCGGCGCCACCGCCGGCGCGATCGAGAAGATCATCGTCACCATCGACAGCAGGCGCGCGGCCGGCGCGTCCGAGTACAGGTCGCGGATGATGGCCCGCCCCACCACCACCCCGGCCCCGGCCGAGATGCCCTGCATGATGCGGAAGATCCACAGGTAGTGCACCGAATGCGCCGAGGCGCAGCCGAGGGTGCCGACCGCGAACACGATCAGGCCGACCAGCACCACGTTGCGGCGCCCGAAGGCGTCCGCCAGCGCGCCGTGCCACAGCGACATGACGGCGAAGGACAACATGTAGGCCGTCAGGGTCTGCTGGACTTCCAGCGGGGTCGCATGCAGGGTCTCCTGGATGCTCGGGAAGGCCGGCAGGTAGGCATCGACCGAGAACGGCCCCAGCATCGACAGCGCGGCCAGCAGCGAAGCCAGGCCGCCGGCCGACAGCATGGTGACCTTGTGCGGTTCCGGCAGCGGGACCGGAATGACGGGGTCCCTGGGCAGGTTGTCTGGTTCGGGTTCGGGCAGCATCGATTACTCTTGTTGTGGGCGGGCCGCGTCCGGCTTCGCGGCATCGCGGCGGTTGAAGCCGGCGACCATGTCGAAGCGGAACAGGCGGCATTCGAGCGCGCCGTTGAAGAACGGGGTCTTGCGCGATTCCTTCAGGCGCAGCATCTTCGGCAGCGAAAGGTCGGCGGTGAACAGGTAGACGGTCCAGCCGGCGAAGCGCTGCTTGAGCGTGCCGGACAGGGTCTGGTAGAAGCCGACGGCCATCTCGTCCTGCGGGATGGTGGAGTCGCCGCGCACGCCGATACGCTCGCCGTAGGGCGGGTTGGTCAGCAGGATGCCCGGCTGGCTGGTGGGCGGCTGCACCTGCTGCGCCTCGATCTGCTTGAGCGGCACCTCGAACAGGACGCCGGCCACGCGCAGGTTATGACGGGTCATCGCCACCATGTCGCCGGAGATGTCGGAACCGAAGATGGTGGGAGTGTCCGGCAGCGGGTTCGGCTTGATCGCCGTTTTCATCTCCTGCCAGGCCTTGCTGTCGAAGTTGCGGAATTTTTCGAAGGCGAAGCGGCGGCGCGCGCCTGGCGGAATACCCTGCACCATCTGGGCCGCCTCGATCAGGATCGTGCCCGAGCCGCACATCGGATCGAACAGCGGCACGCCCGGCTTCCAGCCGGCCACGCGCAGCAGGCCGGCTGCCAGGTTCTCGCGCAGCGGCGCGTCGCCGGTTTCTTCACGCCAGCCGCGCTTGAACAGCGCCTCGCCCGAGGTGTCGAGGTAGACCGTGAAGTTGTGCTTGTCGAGGAAGCCGAGGATGCGCATGTCCGGCTCGCGCGTGTTGACCGAGGGGCGCTTGCCGAACTGGTCGCGGAAGCGGTCGCAGACGGCGTCCTTGATCTTCAGCGTGGTGAACTCCAGGCTCTTCAGCGGCGATTTGACGGCCGTGATGTCGACCCGGATCGTGTGATCGACGCCGAACCAGTCTTCCCAGGGCTGCTCGAGCACCAGGTCGTAGATGTCGTTCTCGTTGGTGTAGGTCTTGTTCGCCATGCGCATCAGCACGCGCGAAGCGATGCGCGAATGCAGGTTGATGCGATAAGCATCCTGCATGCTGCCCGAGGTGTGCACGCCGCCCGGCACCTGCTGGTGGACCTTCAGCGTGGGGCTGTTGGTGTTCTGCGCGATTTCAGCGAGTTCTTCGGCGAGTGCCGCTTCCATGCCGCGCGGGCATGGGCAAAAGTAGGAGGCCATCAGGTGTACCCTTTATCCGTTGTGGTGGGGGACCTCGCAAACCTGCTGCGCGTTGCAGCTTCGGCCTGCGATGCTCGCCGTACCGTAAGTACGGCTGCGCTTCTCGGCCAAATCTGCTGCCGCTCGCGACGGTTTGCGAGGCCCCTGTTAAGTTGATTATTAAATAAAAAACGCCAACGGCCGGGACCAACCCGGCCGCTGTACATCACAGGCCGTAGCCTGCTCAATCCATTAACCCTGCAGCAGCCGCTCGACAAAATCGAGCCGGTCCTGGCCCCAGAAGCCCTGGCCGTCGACGACATACCAGGGCGCGCCGAACACGCCGGCATCCAGCGCTTCTTTCGTGAATCCTTCGTACTTCTGCCGGACTTCCGGCGTACCCGATGCCGCCAGCAGGGCTGCGCCGTCGAAACCGGCGTCGCCGGCGAGCTGCTCGAGCGTGGCCTGGTCCGCGATATTCCTTTCCTCGGCCCACACCGCGCGCGTGATGGCGGTGGCCAGTTCGAGGGCCTGGTCGGCTCCGCCCTGTTCGCGGGCGGCGATCAGCAGCAGCGATGCCGGCGTCTGGTCGACCGGGAAGAACTTCGGATGCAGGTTCATCGGCAGGCCGAGATGCTTCGACCAGCGTTCGAGTTCCTGCAGGCGGTAAGCCTGGCGCTGCGGCGCGCGCTTGGCCAGCGGCAGGCCGCCGCTTTCGGCGAACACCGCGCCGATGTCGAAGGGTTTGGGTTCGATCATCGCGCCGTACTGGGCGGCCAGCTTGAGCAGGCGTTCATGCCCGAGGTAGACGTAGGGCGACTGCGGTGCGAAGAAATACTGGATGGTTTTGCTCATCGGATGCCTTCAAAAAGGTTTGACGACGACCAGGATGACGATCGCAATCAGCAGCAGCACAGGGACTTCGTTAAACACGCGGAACCATTTATGGCTGCGCGTATTCGCCCCGCGTTCGAACTTCTTCAGCAGCGATCCACAGGCGTGATGGTAGCCGATCACGAGGATGACCAGCGCCAGCTTTGCATGCAGCCATCCGCCGCGGATGCCGAAGCCCAGCCATAGCCAAAGTCCCAGCACCAGGGCCGGGATCATCAGCATCGTGGTGAAGCGGTAGAGGCGGCGTCCCATGCCCAGCAGGCGCTCGATCGTGGCGGGATTGGTTTCCTGCGCCAGGTTCACGAAGATGCGCGGCAGGTAGAACAGGCCGGCGAACCAGGAGGCGATGAAGACGATGTGGAAGGCTTTGATCCAGAGGTACATTTTTTTCCTAAATGGGTCCCCGCCTCCGCGGGGACGACGGAGAAATTATTGGCGGATCTCGCCGTGGCCGAACACCACGTACTTCAGCGACGTCAATCCTTCGAGTCCCACCGGTCCACGCGCATGCAGCTTGTCGTTCGAGATGCCGATCTCGGCGCCCAGGCCGTATTCAAAGCCGTCGGCGAAGCGCGTCGAGGCGTTCACCATCACCGAGGCCGAATCGACTTCGCGCAGGAAGCGCATGGCGTCGGTGTAATCCTCGGTGACGATGGCGTCGGTATGCTTCGACGACCAGGTGTTGATGTGTTCCATCGCTTCGTCGATGCCTTCGACGATCTTCACCGCCAGGATCGGCGCCAGGTATTCAGTGCTCCAGTCTTCCTCGGTTGCCGGCGCCAGGTGCGGATAGCCCTGCAGGATCGCCAGCGCTTCCGGATCGGCGCGCAGTTCGACTTCCTTGGTCGCGTACAGCTCGGCCAGCTGCGGCAGGATCGTCGGCGCGATGGCGCGCGCCACCAGCAGGGTTTCCATCGTGTTGCAGGTGCCGTAGCGGTGGGTCTTGGCGTTCATCGCGATCGGCAGCGCCTTGGCGATATCGGCCTTGGCGTCGATGTAGACGTGGCAGATGCCGTCCAGGTGCTTGATCATCGGGACCGTCGCTTCCTGCATCAGGCGCGCGATCAGGCCCTTGCCGCCGCGCGGCACGATCACGTCCACGTATTCCGGCATGGTGATAAGAAAGCCGACGGCGGCGCGGTCGGTGGTCTCGACCACCTGCACGCCCTGTTCCGGCAGGCCGGCGCCGCGCAGCCCTTCCGCCACCAGCTCGGCCAGGGCGCGGTTGCAATGGATGGCTTCCGAACCGCCGCGCAGGATGGCGGCATTGCCGCTCTTGATGCACAGCCCGGCCGCGTCCACCGTCACGTTCGGGCGCGCTTCGTAGATGATGCCGATGACGCCCAGCGGCACGCGCATCTGGCCGACCTGGATGCCGCTTGGGCGGAACTTCATGTTCGAGATTTCGCCGATCGGATCCGGCAGCGCGACGATCTGGCGCAGGCCGTCGACCATGGTGGCGATCGCCTTGTCGGACAGCGCCAGGCGGTCCAGCAGGGCCGGCGCCAGGCCGGCGGCGCGGGCGGCATCGAGGTCGCGCGCATTGGCGTCGCGCAGGCAGGCGGCGTCGCGCYCGATGGCGTCGGCGATCAGGAGCAGCGCCTTGTTGCGGGCGGCGCTGTCGGCGCGCGCCATCGCGCGCGAAGCCGCGCGCGCCTGGCGGCCGATGGTTTGCATGTATTCGTTGATGTCCATTTGCGTCGTCCGTATATAGGGTGGGCACCCATGCCCACCCTACGTCATGAGGCTACTCTTAATGCCAGCTGCAGCATCGCATCCCAGGCATCGCCCGCGAACTGCTTCGCACGCAGACCCTTGACCATGCGGTCAACCTGGGCCGCCTCCTGCATGGCCGCTTCCAGGGTCGGCAGCGAGATGCGGCGCAGCGCCGGTTCCATCATGCGCTCGCGCGGGCCCCAGATCCGGTATTCCTTCAGCAGCGCGCCCAGCGGGCGTCCCTGCGCCATCCCTGCCTTCAATTTTAGCAGCGTGCGGATTTCCTCCGACACCGCCCACAGCACCAGCGGCAGCGCCTCGCCCTCGCCTTTCAGGCCTTCCAGCATGCGCACCAGGCGCGCCGGATCGCCGGCCAGCATCGCTTCGGACAGCTTGAACACGTCGTAGCGCGCCACGTYCAGCACGGCGTCCTGGACCTGCTCGAAACTCAGCTTGCCGGGCTCGTACAGCAGTCCCAGCTTCTGGATTTCCTGGTGCGCCGCCAGCAGGTTGCCCTCGACGCGATCGGCGATGAAGTCCAGGCTCTGGCGGTCTGCGCTCTGCTGCTGCGCCGAGAGACGCATGCCGATCCAGGCCGGCAATGCGGGCCGTTCCACGTTCGGGATCTCGACGTAGACCGCGGCCTGCTGCAGGTTCGCCACCCAGGCCGCCTTCGCCGTCTGCCAGTCCAGCTTGGGCAGGGTGATCAGGGTCAGGTTGTCCGGGTTCAGGTCTTTCGCGTAGTTCTGCAGGGCCGCGCTGCCGTCCTTGCCGGGCTTGCCGCCGGGGATGCGCAGCTCGATCAACTTCTTGTCGCCGAACAGCGACATCGCCTGGTTGGCGGCCAGCAGCTCGCCCCACTTGAAGTTGCGCTCGACCGTGAGCACGTCGCGCTCGGAATAGCCTTGCGCACGCGCGGCGCGGCGGATCTTGTCCGCCGCTTCCAGCGCCAGCAGGTGCTCGTCGCTGGTGATCACGTACAGGGGCGCCAGCCCCTTGGCGAGCTGCCCGTCGAGCGCCTCAGGCCGCAACTGCATAGTCTCTCTTCCTTACTTGGCCGGCGCTGGCCGGAGCGCGGCCAGGCGGCGCATGATCTGCTGCACCAGGTCGGCCTGCATGTCGCGGTACAGCAGCGCTTCCTCGGATTCCTTGGCCAGCACCTGGGTCTCGTCGAAGGCCATGTTCCGGCGCAGCGTGATCTCGGTGGCCGGCAGCAGCTCGACGCCCTTGCTGTCGCGGACCGCGAAGGTCAGCGTATAGGTCAGCAGGTATTCGCGCACCCGGCCCAGGCTGTTCAGCGACAGGATCGACTTGCCGCGGTTCTCGCTCAGCACCACGAACTGCGCTTCCGCCTGGTCCGGCTTGTCGGCGATCTCGACGTCGCCCGCGCGTAAATTACGCTTGAGTTCAGTCCCGAGCGGCGAGGTGTCCGGGAAGGTCAGGAACAGGCTGTGGAAGGGCATCGTGTAGCTGCCGTTCGAGCCGCGCAACTGGAAGCCGCAGGCCGCCAGCGACGCTGCTACTACCAGCGCCGCGACGGAACGCACCACTACTTTCTTATAGGAGGCCGGCATCGATTACACCACGATGTTGATCAACTTGCCGGGAACGACGATGACCTTCTTCGGCGTACCTTCGACGAATTTCTGGGCCGCTTCCGAGGCCAGTGCCGCGGCTTCAATGGCGGCCTTGTCGGCGCCCTTCGGCACCTTGACGGAACCGCGCAGCTTGCCGTTCACCTGGATCATCAGCTCGATCTCGGACTGCTCCAGCGCGGCAGGGTCGACTTCCGGCCACTGCACGTTCAGGATGTCGCCGTACACGCCGGCGTAGCCCAGTTCCTGCCACAGCGCGTGGGTGATGTGCGGCGCCACCGGGTTCAGCATGCGCAGGAAGATCGACAGGCCTTCGGTAATGACGGCGTCGCTCGCCGTACCCTCGGCCAGCTTGGCCGACTCCAGGGTATTCAGCATCTTCATGCAGGCCGAGACGACCGTGTTGTACTGGATGCGCTTGAAGTCGTAATCGGCCTGCTGCAGGACCTTGTGCACTTCACGGCGCAGGGTTTTCTGGTCGTCGTCCAGGGTGCCTTGCTGCTGGCCGGCCGGCGCCGCGCTTAGTGCTGCCGATACGCGCTCGCGCTGCGCATGGGCGAAGGCCCAGACGCGGCGCAGGAAGCGGCTCGCGCCTTCCACGCCCGACTCCGACCACTCCAGGGTCTGCTCCGGCGGCGCCGCGAACATGGTGAACAGGCGGGCGGTGTCGGCACCGTACTGCTCGATCTGGGCTTGCGGGTCGATGCCGTTGTTCTTCGACTTCGACATCTTCTCGGTGCCGCCGATGATGACCGGAGCGCCGTCCAGCTTCGATGCCGCCGCCTGCGGACGGCCGCGGTCGTCGAGCACGAGGTCGACGTCGGCCGGGTTGAACCAGGTCTTCTTGCCGGATTCGTCTTCGCGGTAGTAGGTCTCGTTCAGCACCATGCCTTGCGTGAGCAGGTTGACGAAAGGCTCGTCGAACTTCACCAGGCCGAAGTCGCGCATCACCTTGGTCCAGAAGCGTGCGTACAGCAGGTGCAGCACGGCGTGCTCGATGCCGCCGATGTACTGGTCCATCGGCATCCAGTAATCGTTGCGGGCCGGGTCGACCATCTGGTCGTTCGAACCCGGCGAGGTATAGCGCATGTAGTACCAGCACGAGTCGACGAAGGTGTCCATGGTGTCGGTCTCGCGGCGGGCGGGACCGCCGCAGCACGGGCAGTCGACCTTCAGGAAGGCTTCGTGCTTCTTCAGCGGGTTGCCGGTGCCGTCCGGGACGCAGTCTTCCGGCAGCACGACCGGCAGGTCCTTTTCCGGAACCGGCACGGTGCCGCACTTCTCGCAGTGGATCATCGGGATCGGCGTGCCCCAGTAGCGCTGGCGCGAGATGCCCCAGTCGCGCAGGCGGAAGGTGACCTTCTTGTCGCCCAGGCTTTTCTCGGCCAGGTCGCCGGCCACGGCGTTGACGGCCGAGGTGTAATCGAGGCCGTCGTACTTGCCGGAGTCGACCAGCACGCCCTTCTCTTTATCGCCGTACCACTCCTGCCAGCCGTCCAGCGAGAAGGTCTCGCCTTCCACCGCGACGACCTGCTTGATCGGCAGCTCGTATTTTTTGGCGAACGCGAAGTCGCGCTCGTCGTGCGCCGGCACGCCCATCACGGCGCCGTCGCCGTAGGTCATCAGCACATAGTTGCCGACCCAGACCGGCACCTGCTCGCCGGTGATCGGGTGCATGACGGACAGGCCGGTCGGCATGCCCTTCTTTTCCATCGTCGCCATGTCGGCTTCGATCACGGAACCCTGCTTGCACTCGGCGATGAAGGCTTGCAGCTCCGGATTGTCCTTGGCCGCCTGGGTGGCCAGCGGGTGCTCGGCGGCGACCGCGCAGAAGGTCACGCCCATGATGGTGTCGGCGCGGGTGGTGAAGACGTAGAGCTTGCCCTCGTTGATCAGCTCACCCTGCTCGTCCATGATCACGTGCGGGAAGGCGAAGCGCACGCCGGTCGACTTGCCGATCCAGTTGGCCTGCATGATGCGCACGCGCTCCGGCCAGCCCGGCAGTTTATTGTCGACGTAGTCCAGCAGCTCGTCGGCGTAGTCCGTGATGCGCACGTAGTACATCGGGATCTCGCGCTTTTCGACCAGCGCGCCCGAACGCCAGCCGCGGCCGTCGACGACCTGCTCGTTGGCCAGCACGGTCTGGTCGACCGGGTCCCAGTTCACGGTGCCGGTCTTCTGGTAGATGATGCCCTTCTCGAGCATCTTCAGGAACATCCACTGGTTCCACTTGTAGTAGTCCGGCTTGCAGGCGGTCATTTCGCGCGACCAGTCGATGGCCAGGCCCATCGACTCCATCTGGCCGCGCATGTGGGCGATGTTCGAATAAGTCCATTCGGCCGGCGGCACGTTGTTCGCCATTGCCGCGTTCTCGGCCGGCATGCCGAAGGCGTCCCAGCCCATCGGCATCAGCACGTTGTAGCCGTTCATCCGCAGGTAGCGGTACATCACGTCGTTGATCGTATAGTTGCGCACGTGACCCATGTGCAGCTTACCGGACGGGTAAGGCAGCATCGAGCAGGCGTAATACTTGCCTTTTGGGAAACGCGGGTCATTTTCGACCGCTTTATAGGCGTCGATCGACTTCCAGTAGGCCTGGGCGGCCTGTTCGACTTCGGCTGGACTATATTTATCTTGCATGATGTTCTGCGGACTAATGGAGGTGAGCAGAACATTATACTGGTTGATTCACCTAGCGGGCTGCGTGGGCCCGTTGCCGTAGGTGCATCGCGGGCTCGGAGAGCCCGCCCTACCGCAGCTCGAGCTCCAGGGCCGGCTTTTCGCCGTAGTCCTCGTAGCGCTCGTTGATGCCGATGATGCAGAAGGCCATTTCCTCCAGCACGTCCTCGGCACGTTCGCGCATGGCGTCGGAATGCAGCACGACGATGTGCAGGGTCTCGTCAGGACCGAGGCGGATGCTGCTCATGCCGTCCTCGTCGCGCAGGTAGCTGAGGCAGTCGACCCAGGAATCCATGGTGTGCGGATAGGAGTCCGGGAAGCCGAAGGCGCGCTGGCTCTCGGCGTGGAAGCTTTCGGTGTCGACGATTGCGGCGCCGTTCAGTTCGACGGTGGCCATAGGGATTCTCCGATTCATCGTCGTTCCCGTGGAGGCGGGAATGACGGTATTTATACGTTCGCGGGATAAAAAACGCCCGCCGTCCCGGCCAGTATGCCAGCAGATCGCTGACAAAGCCGTCCAGTTCGGCGGGCGTGCAGATAACGCGGGCTCAGGTGGTTTTCAGGCCCAGCACATCCTGCATGTCGTACAGACCGGTCGGCTTGTCGGCCAGGAAGCGTGCGGCGCGCAGGGCGCCCTGGGCGTAGCTGACGCGGCTGCTCGATTTGTGGCTGATCTCGATGCGCTCGCCGATGCCGGCGAACAGCACGGTGTGGTCGCCGACGATGTCGCCGCCGCGCACGGTGGCGAAGCCGATGGTCGAGGGGTCGCGTTCGCCGGTCACGCCTTCGCGGCCGTAGACGGCGCACTGTTGCAGGTCGCGGCCGAGGGCGTCGGCGATGACCTCGCCCATCTTCAGCGCGGTGCCGGACGGGGCGTCGACCTTGTGGCGGTGGTGGGCTTCGATGATCTCGATGTCATAGCCCTGCGAGAAGTTCTTCGCCGCCATTTCCAGCAGCTTCAGGGTGACGTTCACGCCGATGCTCATGTTCGGCGCGAACACGATCGCGGTCTTTTCGGCGGCGGCGCGGATCGCGGCCTTGCCGGCTTCATCGAAGCCGGTGGTGCCGATGATCAGCTTGATGCCGTGGGCGGCGCAGTATTCCAGGTGCTCCAGCGTGCCTTCCGGACGGGTGAAGTCGATCAGGTACTGGGCGCCGGCCAGGCCTTGCTCCAGGCTTGATCGGATCGTCACGCCGGTCAGCTGGCCCGAAAAGGCGCCGGCATCCGAACCGATGAAGGGATTGCCTGCGCGATCGAGTGCACCGGCCAGGGTGGCGTCGTCGGCTGCCGCGATGGTCTCGATCAGCATGCGGCCCATGCGGCCGCTGGCGCCGGCGACGGCAATATTCAATTGCGTCATGACTCTTACTCCCCGCCGCGCTTGGCCGCGTCTTCGCGCTTGCGCTTCAGTTCGTCCAGCGATTCCTGTTCGGTCTTGGTCTCGTACTTCGAGATGCCGATCAGGCGCGAGATGTATTCACGCTCGCTCGGCAGGTTGCCGCCGTCGATCTTGGCCAGCAGGTTGTCCTTGAAGTAGACAGTGACGCGGCTGGTGGTCAGCTCGCCGTTGCCGCGCGCGAGGTAGAAGGGATAGTCCCAGCGGTCGGCGTGGAAGGCGTCCGTCAGCAATGGGGTGCCGAGGATGAACTTGACCTGGTCGCGGGTCTGCCCGACCTTCAGCTGGGTCAGCATTTCCTGGGACACGAAGTTACCCTGCTGGATGTCCGGACGATACGGCGAGAACACCCACAGGAATTTCTGCAGCTTGGTGACGGTGGTCGTCTGCGCGCCCGAATTCGCGATTGCCGCGGACTTGTCGGCATCGGCGGCGACCGCGGCCGGGGCGGTGCTCACCGGCGCTGCCGGCTTGGTCTGGTTACGCCAGGATGCGCAGCCGGAGACCGTCAGCGCCGTGACGGCAAGGCCGGCCACGAGCGCGGCCCGGGCGTGGGAACGATGGAAAACGGCATTCATGACGCGCATATCTAACCTTAAAAACGATTGAGCGAGATTCTAGAAACGCTATATCATAAAGCACTACGCCTATCTCGGCCCATCTAAGAGTAACAAAACATGAGCAACAACCCAACCGACCTGAAGGCCAGCGGCCTCAAAGCGACACTGCCGCGGCTCAAAATCCTGGAGATCTTCCAGAACAGCACGGTACGGCACCTGACGGCGGAAGACGTATACAAGACCCTGCTGAACGAGAACATGGACGTCGGCCTGGCGACGGTGTACCGCGTGCTGACCCAGTTCGAACAGGCCGGTCTCCTGAACCGCAATCACTTTGAAACCGGCAAAGCCATCTATGAGCTGAACGCCGGTTCGCACCACGACCACCTGGTCTGCCTCGACTGCGGCCACGTCGAGGAGTTCTACGACGAAGAGATCGAAAGCCGCCAGCAGAAGATCGCCCTCGAGCGCGGCTTCAAGATCGCCGAACACGCCCTCGCCATCTACGGCAACTGCCAGAAGACGGATTGCCCGCACCGGCACCGTTAAGAACCTATCCCAGTAGGCCGGAGTCGCTCCTGCCTACTGGATAGGTTCTAAGCTGCGCGTCTCCTACAGCTTGTCCTGCGCCGCGCGCCGGCTGGCCGCGGCGATGACCTTGTTCACCGCCGCGATCACCAGTTCCGGCTCTTCCTTCTGAATGTTGTGCCCACTTTTCAGGGTCAGCACCTGGGAGCCTTCGCTGAACTGGCGCAGGAAATCCGCGTGCAGGTCGCGCTTCAGGGCGACCGCCTCCACGCTCTGCAGGAAGAATTCCGGCTTGTCGAACTGCTGCACCGAGGTCAGGACGACCACCGGCACGTCCGGCAGCTTGCCGTCCAGCGGCGGCGGCAGCGCCCCCTGGTCGAGGACCGGCTTCAGCGCGTCGTACTCCGCCCTGAACCTGGCCGGCACGAGGGCGTCGAACTGCCGGTCGTCGTCCGCCGCGCGCCTGGCATCGAGCCTGCGCAGGCCCGGATTGAAGCGTTCGTCGGCCGGGTCGACCAGCACCAGGCCGGCCACCTGGCCGGGATGACGCAGCGCGAAGGCGCGCGCCAGCAAGCCGCCGTAGGAATGGCCGACCAGGATGAAGGGCGGCTTCAGCCCCGCCGCGGCCACCAGCTGGTCGAGCTCCCGGCTGCTTTGGAGGATGCTGCGCGGTTCGGGGCGCGGGTCGGAGCTGCCATGGCCGGCGCGCGAATAGCTCATGACGTGCGCCGACTTCGACACCTCCGGCGCCACCTTGCGCCAGGTATCCAGGCCGGTGCCGAAGCCGGATTCGAAGATGACGGTATAGCGTCCGCTGCCCTGCTCCGCCGCCTGCACCTGCCAGGCGCCCACGGCGATGCGCTCCTCCGGCGCGGAGGCGCCGGTGCGTGCGACGGCGCCGCACACCAGCACGATGGCGGCGAGAATAAGGGGACGTCTGAATCGGTTCACGGCAATTCCTTGGCGGATGGCGCGCGCGGCGCAATGAACCGACTATATCCGCCGGGGGTTCCTGCCGAAACTGTAAGAAACCTCAGGAGTGGCTGAGTGCGTTCGAGAGGAGCTTGGCCGTGATATCGACGATCGGGATCACCCGCTCATAGGCCATGCGGGTCGGGCCGATCACGCCGAGGGTGCCGACGATCTTGCCATTCACCTCGTAGGGCGCGGTGACCACGCTCATCTCGTCCATCGGCACCAGCTTGGATTCGCCGCCGATGAAGATCTGCACGCCGCCGGCCTTGCTGGAGACGTCCAGCAGCTGCATCAGGCCGGTCTTCTGCTCGAACATCTCGAACATCTGGCGCAGCGAGCTCATATTCGACGAGAGGTCGGCCACCGACAGCAGGTTGCGCTCGCCCGAAATGATCATGTCGTCGGTTTCCTGCAGGGCTTCGCTGCCCGCATCCACCGCGGACTGCATCAGGCGCGCCATGTCGTCGCTCAGCTTGCGCAATTCTCCGGTCAGGCGCGCACGCACCTGGTCGAAGGACAGGCCGGCGAAATTCTGGTTCAGGTAGTTGGCCGATTGCGTCAGCTCGGAGGGGCTGTAGTCGACGTCGGTCAGCAGCAGGCGGTTCTGGACGTCGCCGCGCGGGTCGACGATCACCAGCAGGATGCGTTTTTCCGACAGGCGCAGGAATTCGATCTGCTGGAACGCCGATTCGCGCCGCGGGCTCTGCACCACGCCGGCGAACTGCGACAGCGAGGACAGCATCTGGGCCGCGTTGGCGATCACCTTCTGCGGCTGGTGCGCGGGCAGGCGCATGCCGGCTTCGACGGCGTTCTCGTCGATCTGCCGCACGGTGAGCAGGGTGTCGACGAAGATGCGGTAGCCGCGCGGCGTCGGGATCCGGCCGGCCGAGGTGTGGGGGCTGGCGACATAGCCCATCTCCTCGAGGTCGGCCATGATGTTGCGGATCGTGGCCGGCGACAGGTCGAGGCCGGAAATCTTCGACAGCGCGCGCGAGCCGACCGGCTGGCCGTCGGCGATATAGCGCTCGACCAGGGCTTTCAGCAGGGTTTGTGCACGGTTATCGAGTTGCATGGTTCACATTATGCCTGTTCGCTCGCCGCGTGTGCAGTCATGCGTGCCGTCAACCACGCTTCAGGCATGGTTGCGCTCGAGCCAGTCCAGCAGTTCGTCGAGATCGCGCACGATCGCGTCCGGCTCGACGCCGTGTTCGATATGCTTGCGGCTGCCGTTGCGGTTCATCCAGACCCCGCGCAGGCCGGCGCGCTGGGCGCCCTGGACGTCGAGCAGCACGTCGTCGCCCACATAGACGGCGTCAAGCGGGGCCACGCCCAGTTCGCGGCAGCCGGCCAGGAAGATCGCCGGATCCGGCTTGGCCACGCCGAACGCGGGCGCCGATACCGACGCCCGGAAATGGTGGGCCAGGCCGATGGTCCGCAGGTCGGCATTGCCGTTCGTGATCGCGCCGAGCAGCACCTTGTTCTTCAGGCGCAGCAATCCCGGCACCACGTCGTCGTAAGGCACCACGGCGTTGCGCGCGGCAAAGAACTCGGCCATCGCCAGCTCCACCTTGGCGGCGTCCTCGCCGGCCTGTTCGAAGGCGGCGAGCAGGCCGGCGCGGCGCAGCTTGCCCAGGTCGAGCTGGAACTCCGGCTTCTGCGCCAGCAGTTCCAGGCGCGCCTGGCGCAGGCTGTCGATGGTGAAGCGCTGGGCCACGCGCGGCGCGTGCTCGCGCAGCCAGGCGAACAGGATCTCTTCGGCTTGCAGGATCACCGGGGCGATCGGCCACAGCGTGTCGTCCAGGTCGAAAAGGAGGGCCTTGGGCCAGGCGCGTGGGGTCGTCGTCATGCTCGGGGGTCGGAGGGAGGGCGGGTCAAGGATAGCGAGGCCGGCCTTGAAAATCAACGGCATGCAGATGTCGTTACACCGTGATACAAAGGCAAATGAGGCTGCGGCTTGGCAAATGCTCTAAAATGTCGGGCAATATTCTACTCAGCGGTGCCGCCGGTCCTGCCGTGCGCCATCCCGTCCAACGGAGATTCTATGAAGAGTTCGATCCTGTATGCCGGCGCTGCGCTGGCATGCGCGCTTGGCCTGTCCGCCTGCGGCGGCGGCAGCGGTGACCTGCCCCTGACCGTAACCATCGCCGGCGGCGTGACCAAGGAAGGCCTGGTACTGGTCAACCAGAGCAACGGCGACGAGATCGCGGTTCCGGCCGGCGCTAGCACCGTCCAGTTCAAGAAATACCTGTCGACCGACGACGAGTTCAACATCTCGTACAAGTCCCTGCCGTCGAACGTCAGCGCTTGCACCTTCAGCAACAACAAGGCGCGCGCCAACTACTATACGGTCTACACCACGGTGCCGACGGTGTTCTGCACGATCAAGACCCATACCCTGTCGGTCACGGTGACCGGCCTGACCGGCACCGGCCTGGAACTCGTCAACGGTTCCAACCGCAAAGTGGTGACGGCGGCCGATGCAAGCCAACCGGTGCCCATCGGCGACATTCCGGAAGACGGCGCGTACGGCGTGACCATCCTGAACCAGCCGGATACGCAGACCTGCACGATCAGCGGCGGCACCGGCACCATGACCGCCACCGGCCCGGGCACCACGCCTGTGGTCACCTGCGGTCCCAAGACCCAATAATCTGGAAACTGGAGAGTAAAGTATGAAGTTCCACCTCGTGCGCCCGGCCCTGATCCTGGCTTCATCCGTGGTCCTGGCGTCCTGCGGCGGCGGCGGCAAGGAGACCTACCCGGTCAAGGTGACGGTCTCCAACGTCCAGTATCCGGGTCTGATCCTGACCACCAACGGCCAGGAACTGGCCGTTCCGGTGCCCGCCAAGGCCGGCGACACCCAGGTCCTGTATTTCGCGAACGGTCTCGACTACGGTACCTACTACAACGTGGTGCCGAAAGGCGGCACCGCCGCGCTCGGCGGCGGCTCGCAGCCGGCGCACCAGAACTGCGTCAGCGGCGGCATCCCGCGCGAGTATGGGACGGCGGGCCAGAGCGCCTCGCTCGAATCGGCACGCACGCCGGCGATCGAGGTGTTCTACAACTGCTCCATCCTGTCGTACTCGCTGAGCGGCACCATCACCGGCCTGCCCTCCGCCGACGTGAGCGTGACCCTGACCAACGGCAGCAACAGCACCGTCACCATCGCCGGCAGCAGCACCGACGCGTCGGTTCCGTTCGCGTTGAGCGCAGTGCCTTATGGCACGAGCTTCGGTATCACGGTACTGACCCAGCCGACCGGCTACACCTGCACCGTTTCCAGCAACGGCACCGGCGTGATGCTGGATGCCCAGGAAAAGAACGGCGGCGTCAAGGACGTGGCTGTCACCTGCGTCAAGAACAGCTGATCGACGCCAGGGAGGTGGTTGCGGAGGAGATATTTTCGTTGCGAATATCAAATATTCCAAACGAAAATTGGACGAATATGCTGTAACGCAGCATACTGCTTCCTGTCTCCTCCAACTCTCCTCAGAAAAGAATTGGATTTAAGCCCGCCCTCAAAAGCGGGCTTTTTTTTCGCCTTTTTCCGGGCTGTCTCTTTCAGGAAGCAGTCTCTTGCAGGAAGCAATTAGATGGCTGCTTTCTCTGCTGCGCTCAAGCGCTTCGCCGTCACCGTCACCACCGCCATCTGCTTGCCTTCGATCGACACCTGGGCGTTGTAGCGTTCGTGCGCATTGGCGCTGGCGGCGCTGGCTGCGCTGGTGACACCGGCCAGGACGACGGCTGCCAGGAAGATCGCTTCCATGTTTTTCATGACGTTCATTTCGGTTCTCCTTCGGGTGAAGTGCGTTGCGTTTTGTCTTTCGATGGTGTCACTGTAGGCGTCCGCGCCCCCTCCTTCCAGCGGACTGCGACGAACTGCAAAAAACGCGGGATGGACGCCCAAAAACCGGGGCTATGCGTTGCGCCGGCTGCCTTTTACGCCTGAGAACGCTCAACAGCCTGCGCGCCTGTGCTCGCCATACTCGACGGCGGCACAAATGCGGAGGCGACATGAGGCGGGAGAACTTCTTGAAACTCGATCCGGGCGCGGCGGCCGGCATGGCCGGCACCGTGGCCGGCTGGAACCGGCTGGCCCTGCAGGCGATCCGCGCGGCGCAGCCCGGCCCGCCGGCAGCGGCGCGCTCGCTGGCGATCCTGCACACCTGCATGTACAACGCCTGGGCCGCCTACGACGGCGCCGCCCGCCAGACCGCGCACGGGGTAAGGGTGCGGCTGCCCTGCGCCGAACGCAGCGCCGCCAGCAAGGCCTGCGCCATGAGCCATGCGGCCTGGTTCGCGCTCGGCAAGCGCTTCCCGGGCCAGCAAGCCATGTTCGACGCCTGGATGGCCGGCCTGGAACTGGATCGGGCGGCGCCCGGCGGACAGCTGAGCCCGGCCGGCATCGGCCGCATCCAGGCCGTCAGCATGCTCGACTTCTGTCACCGCGCCGGCACCCCGGCCGCCACGGCGACGCCTGCCGAACCGGCGCCCGGCCGCTGGTGCCTGGCGGCGCACCGGCTGTCCGAACGCGAGGGCCAGGACGACGACCAGGACGTGCGCCTGTTCTTCGCGCTCGCCAATGCCCTGGCCGACGCCAGCATCGCCGGCTGGAGCGACGCGCAAGAGCGGGAGACGGCCGGGCCGGCCGCCATCCACGGCAGCGCCGGCGCGGCGGCGAACGAAGTGATCAGGCGCTTCGAGAACGAGATGCGGAGCGGGATGCGGGACCGGACGCGGGCCGACACGCATGTCGGCGCCGGCTTGGCCGGGCAGGAACTGGGCAGGCAGGTGGGCGCGCGCGCATTCGACGATGCGCGCCGCCATTGGGAAGGAAGATTATGAGGCCGGTGACACCGGCTTGAGCAGGTTGGCCAGCGCCACGTACTGCTCCAGCCCCACCGCTTCCGGACGCGCGCCCGGATCGATGCCAGCCTCGACCAGCTGCTGCTCGGTGA
Source organism: Massilia sp. 05N420 (assembly GCF_056397205.1). Classification (NCBI taxonomy): domain Bacteria; kingdom Pseudomonadati; phylum Pseudomonadota; class Betaproteobacteria; order Burkholderiales; family Oxalobacteraceae; genus Massilia; species Massilia sp. 05N420. The sequence goes on along the minus strand of NZ_JBFTMX010000009.1, from coordinate 48,278 downwards.
ACATGCCGGCCACACAATTACGGATGACCTTGCGGCGCTGCGAGAAGGCCTTGGCCACCACCGCTTCCAGGGTGGCGGCATCGGCCGGCAACTGGCGGCGCGTCGGCACCATGCGCACGATCGCCGAATCCACCCGCGGCGGCGGATCGAAGGCGGTGGGCGGCACCACGAACAGCATCGACATGTCGTAGCGCCACTGCAGCATCACCGACAGGCGGCTGTAGGCCTTGGTGCCGGGCTCGGCCACCATGCGCTCGACGACTTCCTTCTGCAGCATGAAGTGCTGGTCCTCGACCAGGTGGGCGAAGTCGGCCAGGTGGAACAGCAGCGGGCTCGAGATGTTGTACGGCAGGTTGCCGACCACGCGCAGCTTCTTCCCTTCCGGCACCGGAATCGAGCCGAAATCGAACTTCAGGGCGTCGCCCGAATGGACGGTCAGGCGCTCGCGCGGATAGGCCTTCTCCAGGCGCGCCACCAGGTCGCGGTCCAGTTCGACCACGTGCATGTGGTCGAGTTCCTTGAGCAGCAGCGAAGTCATCGCCGCCAGGCCGGGGCCGATCTCGACCATGGTGTCGCCTTTGCGCGGACCGATCGAATCGATGATGTTGTGAAGGACATGGTCGTCGGTCAGGAAATTCTGGCCGAAGCGCTTGCGGGCTACGTGTTTCATGGGATTCTTAAGTTGTTGCTCGGGCGCGGACCATGGACAGGGCGATGCGGATCGCCTCCTCCATGCTGCCGCAATCGGCCAGGCCGAGGCCTTGCGCGGCCAGGTCGAGGGCCGTGCCGTGGTCGACCGAGGTGCGGATCAGGGGCAGGCCCAGCGTGATATTCACGCCGCGCCCGAAAGTGGCGTGCTTGAGCACGGGCAGGCCCTGGTCGTGGTACATCGCCAGCACGGCGTCGGCGTCCTGCAGGTACTTCGGCTGGAACAGGGTATCGGCCGGATACGGGCCGCGCGCGTCGATCCCGCGCCCGCGCGCCGCGGCCAGGGCCGGTTCGATGACGTCGATTTCTTCGCGGCCCAGGTAGCCATTCTCGCCGGCGTGCGGATTCAGGCCGGTGACCAGGATGCGCGGCGCTTTGAGCCCGAACTTGCCGCGCAGGTCGGCGTGCAGGATGTCCAGCACCTGGTCCAGGGTCGCGCGCGTGATCGCGGCCGGCACGTCTTTCAGGGGAAGGTGGGTGGTGGCCAGCGCCACCCGCAGGTAGGGCTGGTCCTGTCCGGGCGAGCCGGCCAGCATCATGACGACCCGCGGCGTGCCGGTCTTCTCGGCCAGGTATTCGGTATGGCCGGAGAAGGCGATGCCGGCATCGTTGATGGTGCTCTTCTGCAGCGGTGCGGTGACGATGGCGTCGAACCAGCCCGCCTTGCAGCCTTCGATCGCCAGGTCGAGCGTGGCCAGCACCGCGCGGCCGTTGGCGGCGTCGAGCTGGCCCGGCACCACGTGGGCCTCGAGCGGCACGTCGATGACGGGAATCGTGCCCGGGCCGAAATGCGGCAGCCCGCTATGGCGCAGCGCCATCGTCGACAGCGCCGACAGGCGGATGTCCGGGTCGATCAGGCTGGCCGTCAGCGAGAGGAAGGCGGCATCGCCGACCAGCACGCACCTGGCCTGCTCGCGCAGGGCCCAGGCGGCGCGGATCGCGATTTCCGGACCGATCCCGGCCGGCTCGCCGACCGTGACGGCCAGCGTGGGACGTGCGCCCGGGATCGCCATGGCTTACTGCTCCTCGCGGAACTCGACGTAGGCGCGGTCGCGCACCTGGCGCGCCCAGTCTTCCATCGCTTCCTGGCGCTTGCGCTCGGTGAGCACCTGGCGCGCCGTGGCGCGTTCCTTGTCCTTCGAGGTGTCTTCGGTCTTGCGCTCGACGACCTGCACGATGTGCATGCCGAACGGGGTCTTGACCGGATCCGAGATCTGGCCCGGCTGCAGCGCGTGCATCGCGGTCGCCAGTTCATCCGGGATGTCGCCGGCTTCGACCCAGCCCAGGTCGCCGCCCTTCGAGGCCAGGCTGTCCTGCGAATTCTGGCGCGCCAGGTCTTCGAACGTCGCCTGCTTGCCCTCGATCTTCGCCTTCAGTTCGAGCAGCTTCTTGCGGTCCTCTTCCTCGCTCTGGGTCGGGGTGATCTTCAGCAGGATGTGGCGGGCGTGGACCTGCTGCACGTTGGCGGCGGCCTGCTCCTGCTGCTGGGCTTCCGGCTTGCGCACATTGTTGACCTTCAGGATGTGGAAGCCGACGTTGGTGCGCATCACCGGCGTCACCTGGCCGGCCTTCATCTTCACCAGCTCGGCCGCGAACACCGGCGGCAGGCGGTTCGGATCGCGCCAGCCGACCGCGCCGCCCTGCAGGGCGTCCGGCGAATCGGAATAGGTGGCCGCCATCTTGGCGAAGTCGGCGCCGGTGCGCAGCTGGCGCGCCACCTCGTCGGCACGCGCCTTGCGCGCCGCGATCTGCTCGGGCGAGGCGTTTTCCGGGATCCGCACCAGGATCTGCGAGATGTCGACTTCGATGCGGTCGGCGGCGGCGGCCTTCTCGGCGGCCAGGTAGGTGTCGATCTCCGCTTCCGACACCTGGATCTTGGCGTCGACTTCGTGGTCGATCAGGCGCTGCATGACGATCTCGTTGCGGATCTGCTCGCGGAACTGGGCGAAGGTCATGCCCTCCTTCTCCATCTGGTTGCGCATCTCCTGCACGCTCATCTTCTGGGACTCGGCGATGCGGCCGATGGCGCGGTCCAGCTCGATGTCGGACACGCGGATGCCGTATTCCTTGCCCAGCTGGAGCTGGGCGCGCTCGGTGATCATGGCCTCGACCACCTGGCGGCGCAGGTCTTCCGGATTGGGCAGCTGCGCGTTCTGGGCGCGCAGGCGCGCGGTGATTTCGTTGACGCGGTTGTCGACTTCACGCTTGGTGATGACCTCGTCGTTGACGATGACGTACACGGAATCGATGACCTTGGCGCTGCTCGACGCCGGCGGCAGGAAACCGGTGGACTGCGCCGGCTTTGCGGCAGGGGCGGCCGGCGTACCGGCGGCCGGCGTACCGGCGGCTTGGGCCAGGACGTCGCCGGCAGCGAGGGCACACAGCAGCACTGCGGCCAGCTTGACTTGATGCAAACGGGTAGTACGCATATTCAGGGAAGCACTCATTTCAGGGTTTCTAGTTGTCCATGGCCCGACCGCTCAGGGGCGGCCGACGTTGGTGTTCAGCCGGGTGTAGCCCGGGATGCTCTTGTTAAAGGTTTCCAGCGGATTGCCGAAGCCCAGGCGCGACAGGCCGTTCAGCTCCAGCTGGAAGAAGATCGGCGTCGAGGTGGTCTGCAGGGCGGTCACGAAACGCTGCGCGCCAAGGCGGAACACCCAGCAATCGGCCTTGTACTCGAGCCCCAGGAGGCCCTCGAGCAGCTTGCGGTCGCGCAGCGAGTAGCTGGCCCGCGCCACGCCATACCAGCGCCGCGACAAGGGCCACTGGCCCGACACGTCGGCATTCCGGAAACCGCTGGCGGCGCCGATGGTGTCACGCTGATAGCGGTATTCGAAATTCAGCACCTTCATCGGCGCCGGATTCCACTGCACCCCGTAGTTCTTGCTGTACAGGCTGCGGCTCTGCGCGTCGTATTGTACGCCGCTGTCGAAGGTCCAGTTCTCGGAAATGCGGCCGGAGGCGGCCAGCAGGGCGTCCGAGCGGGTGACTTCGGCCTTGTCGGCGCTGTTCAGGCGCACGCGCGGGTTCACCTGCGGATCGCTGAAATAGTAGCGGCTGCCGGCCACCAGGCGCAGGCGCTCGGCGCCATTGGCCTCGATGAAGCGCGACACCACCGCCGCCGTCAGCTGGTTGGCGTCCGACACCCGGTCGGCGCCGACGAAGCGGTTTTCCGTGAACAGCTGGGCGTAGTTGAAGCCGGCCACCGCGGTGTCGAAGTTCGGGATCTCGCTCTGGTCCTTGTACGGGGTGCGCACGTAGAACAGGCGCGGCTCCAGGGTCTGGGTCGAATTCTCGCCGAACAGCGAGCTCTGGCGCTCGAAGATCAGGCCGCTGTCCAGCGACACGGTCGGCAGCACGCGCGAGATCCGGTTGTGCGCCACCTTGGTCACCGGGTCGACGTTGTTGTCGAGGTCGTACTGGGTCGCGTGCAGCATGACCTTGGGCGTGAAGAACCAGCCCGGCCGCACGATCGGGTAGCTGACCTGGCTCACCAGGTTGGCGCGGTTGCCCTGTACGAAGGTCTTTTCCGGGTGCGAGAAGCGCACCAGCTCGGCGTCCACCGCCCAGTCGAAGCCGCCCAGCACGTCGTAGCGGCCGGCGTGGAAGTTAATCTGCGGCAGGCGGTCGTAGGGACGCGCCACCTGCAGCGCGGCGGCGTTCGGATTGTTCGGATCGAGGGCGGCCGGATCCTGCAGCACCTGGTAGCTCTGGATGCGCGTGTTCACGCTCCAGTAATGGCCCGAGTAGTCGGTACGCAGCTCGCGCAGCAACTGGCGCTCGGCGCTGGCCGCCACCGTGCGCGAGAAGTCGGATGGATATTCGTTGTCGGAGGCGGCGTGCGCGTTCCAGCCGAAGGTCCAGCCCGGCGCCAGGGCCTGGCTGTGCAGGGTATCGATCCACCAGCGGTCGCGTTTCGCCACGCGGTCGTTCGGCAGCACCTCGAGGTGGGTCTCGCCGCTGTAGGGGCCGCGCGCGGTCTCGCCGATGTAGCGGCCGGTCAGGCCCATCTGCAGGCCGCGGTTGAAGATATAGCGCGGATACAGCGTCAGGTCGCGGTTCGGCGCAATATTGACGTAGTACGGCACCATGATCTCGGCGGCGCCCTTGGAGCCGGTGCCGATCGATGGCGGCAGCCAGCCCGAGCGGCGCGCGCCGGACAGCGAAAACGACAGCGCCGGCGTGCCGAGGATGGGCACGTCCTTGAAGTAGATAACGGTCTTGCCGGCGGTGCCGACGTCGCGCCCGCTGTCCAGGTTCAGGGTGCTGGATTTCAGGTACCAGTCCGGATCCGGGCCTTCGCAGGTGCTGTAGGTGCCGTCCACCACCACGGCCTGGTTCTCGCCCAGGAAGTCGATGCGCGCAGCCTTGCCCTGGCCGTTATTCATCTGCAAATGGTAGGCCGGGTTCAGCACCCAGCCCTTGCCGGTCTCAAGGTTCAGCTGCAGCGCGTCGCCCTTGTAGCGGTCGCCGAAGCGCCACATCGTGATATGGCCCTGGGCCGTCACTTCGTCCTCGACCTGGCGGAAGCAGGCGGTGTCGGCGGTGATGCCGGTGGCGCCGCGCGTCACTTCGACGTTGCGGTACAGGTTCAGCTCGCGGTCGGGACGGCCGGCGAACTCCTCGGCGCGCATGGTCGTCGGCTGGTCGTCGTCGCTACGCGAGCCCGCCGGCGCGGTCTGCGCGTACAAGGGCCCCGTGGCCACGGCGACGAGGGCGGACAAGGCAGCGGCACGCCGCGGCGGGAAAGGAAGGGCCGTAATCCAGCTCATGAAAGATCGCGTTGCACCATAGAGGGCGATTTTTTGGATTGAATCCCTTATTATATGGGAATATGTGCGACACGGTCGCAAATGAGCCGCCATGCGGCAATGTCTCTAGAAATAGCCAACAAACGTATCTTCTTGATTTTTAAGGATTCGTTTCCGGCTATTGGTTACAACTTTTACAGCAAAGGAAACCACGCTCGCGACCTGCAAAACGAGTTCATCCTTGTTTTGATAGTGATCAAAGGTGGGGTGTCCAATGGTAGGCTGCTGTCGCGTTGTTGAAACACTCCTCGGACGCTCATCTTGCGTCTGTGAGATCGACAAGACCTCACGAGTGTTCAAGCAGGCAAAACATCGCCTGTACCAATCTCAGAGTGCGACAAACTCTTCGATATCTTGTCGTGCTGGATAGTTCGCAAGAACTCCTGCCACGACCGGGCGTACGACCGCCCGTCACCTACTTGGACATGCGTCACCGGCAACGGGGGGTATGAAGCTCCGACGACAATGTACTCCCGAGAATTCGGCGGTTAACCACGCGAGTGGGAACCGGAGACTGCAAGCAGCAAGAGCGGTCAAGAGGCTAGGTGAATGCTGCAAGGGTAACGTAATGTGAATCATCGTCAGAACCCTCGTAAATATAGATAGGCGAAAGCTGCTGGAATCATCACGCCTCAACCAAAAGGTATGTGGTCGGTTGTCTCCGTATATTCTGGGGACACGTCGTCATAAAGACCACCGGGGGAAAGATGGACCCTAAACAGCTAGTCGCGATGGGAATCGCGTCGATATCGTTGGGAACGTGGTAAGCCCGACTCTCCGCCATTTCAGAACAGCGATATGGCAGATGACCCGCAAGGGAAGTTGACGGAGGAGCGGGTATGGGAGGATGGAAAAAGCGAACGCCGGGTTGTAATGATCCGGATAGGGATTCGAGTGATCCTGACCCGAAAGGGTGCAGACTTCCATCTGGTGTAATAGTCGTTACACGCCTGAGCAACTCTTATTGATCAACAATCCCGAAGGGGTCCTCCCCTCAGGGGCAGGGACCTCCGACGGAACAGATACGAGGTACAGCATGAGAGTAACCGCCGACTTCGACGGTTCTGCGTCCTCGCTCGTTCCGACGGATTGGGCAGCCATCAATTGGCGGCTCGTTCAGAAGAACGTGAGAGACATGCAGCGCCGACTAACGAAGGCTTCGCAGGAAGGCAACTGGCGCAGGGTGAAAGCTTTGCAAAGGTGGCTAACCCACTCGTTCAGCGCGAAGGCGCTGGCAATCAAACGGGTTACTGAAAACCAAGGGAAGCGCACTGCCGGGGTAGACCAGGAAATCTGGGACTCGCCTCAGCAGAAACTAGCCGCAATTGCCCGTCTGAGAAATCACCGCTATCGACCTCTCCCCCTACGGAGGGTCTATATTCCCAAGACCGATGGAAGGATGCGCCCGCTGGGCATCCCGACCATGAAGGACAGAGCCATGCAAGCGCTTCATCTGTTGGCCCTTGACCCTGTCTTGGAAACGTTGAGCGACCCGAATTCATACGGATTCAGGAAGAATCGTTCGACTGCGGACGCGATGTCCCAGATCTTCCTCCAGACGTGCCGTAAGGTCTCGGCTGAATGGGTGCTGGACGCGGACATCGAAGGCTTCTTCGACAATATCAACCATGACTGGATGATCGATAACGTCTGCATGGACAAGTCGGTTCTGAAGAAGTGGTTGAGATCCGGGGTGGTCGACCGGAGGCAACTGGTGGCAACCACCGCAGGGACGCCACAGGGCGGCATCATCAGCCCTGCCCTGGCAAACTGGACACTGAACGGCCTTGAAACTGGCCTTGCCGAGCACCTCCGTGCAAAGTACGGTGCAGCCAAAGCATCGAAGCTGAAGGTCGGTGTAGCGCGATACGCGGACGACTTTGTCATCACCGGCGGTTCGAAGGAACTGCTGGAGAGCGAAGTAAAGCCGTGGGTAGAGCAGTTCCTGGCAACTCGGGGACTGAGGCTATCGACCGCGAAGACCAAGATCGTGCACATCGACGAAGGTTTCGACTTCCTGGGATGGAACTTCCGCAAGTACTCCGGGAAGCTGCTCATCAAGCCAAGTAAGAAGAACATGAAAGCGTTCTATGAAAAGCTCAGGAAGACGATCAGTGAAAACATCGGCGCAAAGCAGGAGAACCTGATTCAACTGCTGAACCCGATGCTACGCGGCTGGGCGCAGTATCACAGCTGCGTGGTAGCCAAGGAGTCGTTCACGCATATGGAGTCGCTGCTGTACTGGCGGCTTCAGCGGTGGGCCATGCGCAGGCACCCGAGGAAAAGCAAAGACTGGATTCGCAAGCGGTACTGGCAGTCCGTCGGCGACCGACCAAGGGTGTTTGTGGCTGACGTACCAATGGATGGCAAGATAGGCAAGGTGGAGATGCTCTCGCTACCGGCAACACCCATCGTGCGCCACAAGAAAATCAAGGGCGAGTATCACCCTTACGATCCCAAATACGAACTGTACGGCGAAACCCTGAGGCAGGAGCGCATGTTGAAGAACATGAACTACCGGCGCGAATGGGCTAAGTTGTTCAGCGAACAAGCGGGCTTGTGCGCAGTGTGCGGATGCGCGATGGACATGGAGACCGGTTGGCACGACCATCACATCGAATACCGTGTCAACGGAGGCTCGAACGCTCTGGGAAATCGCGTATTATTGCACCCTAATTGCCATGCTCAGGTGCATGCTCTACACTTGGAAGTTAAAAAGCCGGTCCCTGCATAGGGGCTTTTATTATGCTTGAGCCGTGTGCGGTGAAAGTCGCACGCACGGTTCTTAGGGGGGAGGGATTCCAGCAATGGGTCCTTCCTACCCTACTCATCACCAACCGGATTCACCGGGACGCTTCATGTCTTCTCTGTCTCAACACTCCCCCGCGGCCTTCGACAAGGATGCCCGGCTGGCCCAACTGACCGCATGGCTGGGCACCCTGGACCTGGTCGACGTCGGGAGCCTGCGCCCCGCCTCGGCCGATGCCAGCTTCCGCCGCTACTTCCGTCTCGATGTTGTGCCCGCGCTACGCGCCAAGCTGGGGGACACCCTGGTCGCGATGGACGCCCCGCCCGAGCGCGAGAACGTGCCGGCCTTCATCCACGTCGACGGCCTGCTGTTCGACGCCGGCGTGACCGTGCCCGCCATCGTCGCCCGCAAGGTCGAGGACGGCTTCCTGCTGCTGTCCGACCTCGGCACCACCACCTACCTGCAGCGCCTCGACGTCGACAACGCGCCCTACATGTACTCGGACGCCGTCGACGCCCTGATCAAGTTCCAGCTGACCAGCCAGCCCGGCGTGCTGCCGGAGTTCGACCGCGCCTTCGTGCTGCGCGAGATGAACCTGTTCCCGGAATGGTTCATCGGCCGCCACCTGGGCATCGAGATGAACGACATCCAGAAGGCCCAGCTGGAAAAGGTGTTCGAAGCCATCACCGCCAACGTGCTGGCCCAGCAGCAGGTGTTCATGCACCGCGATTTCCACTCCCGCAACCTGATGTTCCTCGACCAGGGCAACCCGGGCGTGCTGGACTTCCAGGACGCCGTGTACGGCCCCATCAGCTACGACCTGGCCTCGCTGCTGCGCGACGCCTACATCCAGTGGGACGAGGAATTCGTGCTCGACTGGGTGGTGCGCTACTGGCAAAGCGCGAAGCAGGTTGGCCTGCCGGTCAATCCGGACATCGACGCCTTCTACCGCGACTTCGAATACATGGCCCTGCAGCGTCACCTGAAGATCCTCGGCATCTTCTGCCGCCTGAACTACCGCGACGGCAAGCCGCACTACATGGGCGACCTGCCGACCGTGATGGACTACGTGCGCAAGACCGCCAACCGCTACACCGAACTGAAACCGCTGCTGCGCCTGCTCGATGCCTTCGAGGACAAGGCGCCGGCGGTCGGCTACACCTTCTGATTCCAGGTAAATCTCGCCGATGAAAGCCATGATCTTCGCCGCCGGCCGCGGCGAGCGGATGCGTCCGCTGACGGACTCCTGCCCGAAGCCCCTGCTCAAGGTGCGCGGGCGCCCGCTCATCACCTACCATGTGATCAACCTGGTGCGCGCCGGCATCAAGGACATCGTCATCAACCATTCCCACCTCGGCCACATGATCGAGGAGGAACTGGGCGACGGCAGCCGCTACGGTGCACGCATCGTCTACTCCCACGAGCCGACGCCGCTGGAAACCGCCGGCGGCATCGCCAACGCCCTGCACCTGCTGGGCGACGAACCCTTCCTGGCCGTGTCTGGCGACATCTACGCGCCCTACTTCGACTTCGAACAGGTGCTGGACGCGCTGCCGGATAACGACGCGGTCGGCCGGCCGATCCCCGCGGACAAGCGCGACATCGCCTGGCTGTACCTGACGCCGAATCCCTGGCACAACCCGGACGGCGACTTCGGCCTGACCATGTACACGCTGTCGAACGAAGGCTCGCCGAAGTGGAATTTCGCCGGCATCGGCGTCTACCGTCCTGAAATGTTCGACGGCATCAAGGCCGGCGAGTTCCTGAAATTCGGCCCGCTCATGCGCAAGTTCATCGACCAGGGCCGGGTCGGCGGCGAGATCTACGACGGCGAATGGGTCAACGTCGGCACCATGCGCCAGCTCGAGGAGCTCAACGCCCCCTATACCGCAACCGCATCGGCCAGAGCGAAGCCATGACCAATCATGCAGCACGCCGTGCGCGCCTGGCCGCGCAGATGCTGCCGGGCGCGGTGGCCGTGCTGCCCACCGCCCCGGAAGTCCCGCGCAACGGCGACAGCGACTACCCCTACCGGCACGACAGCTATTTCTATTACCTGAGCGGCTTCACCGAACCGGACAGCGTGCTGGTACTCGTCGCCGCCCGCGGCGAGCGGCCGGCCCGCGCCATCCTGTTCTGCCGCGAGAAGAACCTGGAACGCGAGATCTGGGACGGCTACCGCTACGGCCCCGAAGCCGCGCGCTCAGCCTTCGGCGTAGACGAAGCCTGGCCCATCGCCGAACTCGACACCCGCCTGCCCGACCTGCTGGCCGACGCCCCGGCGCTGTACTACGCCACCGCCTCGAACGCGGCACTGGATGCGCAGGTAGCGGGCTGGATCAGGGCCGTTCGCGCGCGTTCGCGCAGCGGCGCGACGGCCCCCGCCGCCTTCCACGACCTGCTGCCGCTGCTGGACGAGATGCGCCTCATCAAGGACGCGGACGAACAGGCGATCATGCTGCGCGCCGGCGAGATTTCCGGCAATGCCCACGCGCGCGCGATGCGCGCCGCCCGCCCCGGCCTGCACGAATACGCGCTGGAAGCCGAGTTGCTGTACGAATTCCGCCGCAACGGCGCCCAGTTCCCGGCCTACACCCCGATCGTCGCCTCCGGCCCCAACGCCTGCGTCCTGCACTACAGCGCCAACGACCGCCCGATGCAGGACGGCGAGCTGGTGCTGATCGACGCCGGCTGCGAACTCGATGGCTATGCCTCGGACATCACCCGCACCTTCCCCGTCAACGGCCGCTTCACGCCCGCCCAGCGCAGGCTGTACGAACTGGTGCTGGCGGCCCAGGAGGCGGCCTTCGCGGCGATCGCCCCCGGCCGCCCCTACAGCGCCTTCCACGAAGCGGCCCTGCGGGTGCTCACCCAGGGCATGCTGGACCTCGGCCTGATCGCGCCGGGCAAGTTCGGCAGCGTGGAGGACGCCATCGCCGCGAAGGCCCATGTACCCTTCTACATGCACGGCACCGGCCACTGGCTGGGCATGGACGTGCACGACGTCGGCGCCTACCGCGACCTGACGCAGGCCGACAAGCCTTCGCGCCAGCTGAAACCCGGCATGGCGCTGACCGTGGAACCGGGCATCTACGTGCGCCCGGCGGAGGGCGTGCCGGAGGAATACTGGCACATCGGCATCCGCATCGAGGACGACGTGGTCGTCACCGAGGACGGCTACCGCATCCTGACGGCGAGCGCACCGAAGACGGTGGAAGAGATCGAGGCTCTGGTTGGAAAGGGACTATGACGGAACAAGCAAGGACTGAGGAAACACTGCGGGCCGACGTCGCCATCTGCGGCGCCGGCCCGGTCGGCATGGCGCTGGCCGCCATGCTGGCGCGGCGCGGCATCGACGGCAAACGCATCGCCCTCATCGACGGCAAGGCGCTGGGCCAGGCGATCTCGGACCCGCGCTCGATCGCGCTGGCCTGGGGCAGCCGCCTGCTGCTGGAAGACGTCGGCGCCTGGCCCGGGGTTGCGGCATCGAGCACGCCGATCCACCAGATCCACGTCTCGCGCCGCGGCCACCTGGGCCGCAGCATGATGGACCGCGAAGAGCACGGCCTGGAAGCCCTGGGCTATGTGGCCCGCTACGGCGACGTGGTCGACGCCCTCGCCCGCGCCTGCGAGCGCGCCGGCGTGCAGGTGCTGCGCCCGCTGCGAGTAAATTCCATCGACGAGCGTAGCGACGGCGTCCTGCTGCAACTGGACGACGGCCGCACCCTCCTCGCGCAGGTCGCGGTGCAGGCCGAGGGCGGCGTGTTCGGCGAGCAGGCCGATAAATCCAGCACCCGCGACTACGGCCAGACCGCCGTGATCGCGCGTGTCTCCACGAGCAGCCCGGCCGCTCACCGCGCCTTCGAGCGCTTCACCGACGAAGGCCCGCTGGCCCTGCTGCCGCAAGGCGGCGCCGACGGCCACCAGTACGCCCTGGTCTGGTGCGTCCAGCCGGAACGCGCCCGGCGCCTGCTGGACCTGGGCGAAGAGGCTTTTCTTTCGGAGCTGGGCGACGCCTTCGGCGAACGCCTCGGCCGCTTCACCGGCGTCTCGCCGCGCATCGCCTTCCCGCTCGGGCTGAACGCGGACCCGCGCGCGAGCGCCCGCACGGTCGCCATCGGCAACGCGGCCCAGACCCTGCATCCGGTGGCCGGACAGGGACTCAACCTGGGCCTGCGCGATGCGGCGGTACTGGCGCGCCTGCTGGCGCGCGAGATGAGCCCAAGCGCGCTCGACCGCTTCAAGAACGAACGCGAAGGCGACCGCAAGATGGTGATCCGCGCCACCGACACCATGGCGCGCGTGTTCGCAGACAAGGGCCCGCTGCAGCCGCTGTTCGGGCTGGCGCTGGCCGCGCTCGATACCGTCAAGCCGGCGCGCATGCTGCTCGCCGAGCTGATGATGTTCGGGCGGCGTTAAGGGTTCTGACGGCCCGCTTCCGTGCGGATCAGCTCCACCAGTTCGCGCGCATAGGCGGGCAGGCCCTCCAGGTCCTGCACCAGCACGCTGCGTTCGCGCACCGCCCACAGGTCGGTCAATTCCACCAGCGCCAGCCGCATATTGCGGCTGTGGCGCAGCGCCGACGACTGCGGCAGGATGCCGATGCCGACGTCCGCCTCCACCATGCGGCACATCGCCTCGAAGCCGCGCACCTGGATCCGCAAGTGCAGGCGGTCGCCGCTGTCGACCACGACCTTGTTCAGGAAATGCTGCAGGGTGCTGCCTTCGTGCAGGCCGATGTGCGGATAGGCCAGCGTCTCGGCAAAGCTGATGCTGCCCGCCTCGGCCAGCGGATGGCCGAGTGCCGTGGCCAGCACCAGGCGGTCGGTCGAAAAATTGATGATTTCCAGGCCCTGCCCCTGCACCGGACCGGCCGCGATGCCGATGTCCGCCGTGCCCTCCTGCACGCCGCGCACGATGTCGTGGTTGAGCCGCTCTTCCAGCGCCACGTTCACCTGCGGATGCGACGCCAGGAACAGGCCCAGCACCTCCGGCATGAATTCGGTCACCGCCGTGGTGTTCGCGAAGATGCGGATATGGCCTTTGATGCCATTGTTGTACTGCTGCATATCGCTCTTGAGCCGCTCGAGCTGCTGCATGAACTGCTGGGCATGCGCCAGCAGGGTTTCGCCGGCCGGCGACAGCAGCACGCCCTTGTTCTCGCGGTACAGCAGGCGCATGCCGAAGCGCGATTCCAGTTCCTTCATCCGGTTGCTGGCGGCCGCCAGCGACAAATGCATGCGCTCGGCGGCGCGGGTCAGGCTTTTCAGTTCCGCGACCAGGATGAACAGGCGCAGGTCGGTCAGGTCGAACAGCATGGGTGGGGTCCTTATTGAATACGTCGGGACGGATTCAGGCGCCTGCGGCCGGCGCCAGCCGCAGGTTTACCTGGACGGCATCGGCAGCATCGGCGACAGCGAAGCAGGCGGCCAAGCGGTAACGGTCGTTCTGGCTGACGCCTGCATCCGCAAACACCTTCCTCCAGGTCGAGGCAACTGCCTTTACCTCCGCGACGATAGCGGAGGCCTCTTCATGGGTGAGGAAGAATCTTGTACTTTGCGACAGCGCGTTTTCGATCGTGCTGGCCGTGCCGTAGGCGCCGACGCCGATTTGTTGCCCGCGAACCGGCGCCTCCAGATGAGGACAGATGTCGAAAGCGGGCGATAATCGGAATACGCCCGGTGCTGTCATCAGGAACGCATGGTTACGGAGGTGGTCGTCGACGTTCCCGACCATGATGTTGAGTACCATGCGCCTGAAAAGCTCGTGCGCATCGACCGGCGCCGAATCATTGCGCGGCCGTAATGCCTCGGCGATCGCGCCATAGGAGAACGAAGATTTGTATTCCCGCTGGTCCAGGCTGAGCGGCTTGGGCCGAAGGACACTGTGGGCGCTGAGATAATGGATCCTGTTCCCGTCCTCGGTGCGATCGAAGCGTTCGATCAGCAGTACGGAGCGGTCACCGATGTCCCTGAGCTCGAACGAGGGGAGCTTGATGCCGGCCTCGTGCGCCAGGAGCAGCGTTGCGAATTCCGCAGCCGGCACGTCGAAGACATCGTCCGGGCGGCTGAACTTCGCAATGTGCTCAACGCCATCGTGCATGACGACTGTCTTCGGCCGCAGGCCTCCCAGATCGCTGCCCGGGAAAAGCAGATTGATCGTCTCGGCATCGAGGTCATGGTCCGGATCGCTCACGTACCGATCCAGCGCCAGGAGCAGGCGTGCAGAAAGATCGGTCGAGCGGGTTGGCACTTCACCGAGCCGTGGGGGAGCGTCCGGGCTTGGCGAAAAAGCAAGGCAGCCGGAGCCGAAGTGCTTCGACTGGAGGAACCATTCGACTGCATTCGCGGGAAGCGGCTTGTTGTCCTTCCGTAGCAGGCGTGCAGTCAGCTTGGCGCCCCACGCGTTGGGCCCCGCATCGGACAAGGCTCCATATGTGCCGTCAGGCTGGCGGGGCAGCGCTTGCTCTCCCTGTTTCAGCGGCAAATGCCAGGGATCGATACTGAAGGCATGCTCGCGCTCGAGGTAGCGGCGACCGTACGCGAACCGGCCGTCGCCGCCGGCTTTCAAACCGAAGGACGCCAATGGAATCGGTGCCGCCGGCGTCGAGCAGTCGAAAACGATCATCGTAGTCTGCGTCATCAGAAATCCGTTGGCAAAGGTTCGGAATCGGCGGACGTCTTCGGACGCACCTCGTCGGGCTGGCTGACAAGAAGCTCGAGGTCGGCCAGTTCACCAAGCGCTTCCAGCACGGTTAATGCGACAGCAAAGGAAACACTCGGATCGCCGCGTTCGAGCCGGGACAGTGTCTGTCGGTGTACGCGGCTCGCCTGTTCCAGATCGGCCAGCGTACGTTGCTGCGCCTTGCGCGCACGCCTGAGCCGCGCGCCGAAACGCGCTGCCGCATCGAGAGCGGCTTGTGAGTGAAAAGGGGTGGATTTCGCCATTTGACCCTCCCTATACTGATTGTGTATTTTACCGCAGCAAAGAGAACAAAGAGGAATAAAGGTGTATATAAACATCTTTTTTTGAAAAATATCGCTTATATCCACCCAAACTAGCCTGCAAAAGCGACTTCCTCGCGGCAAACCACCCTTCACCGAAACCGTAGCCCCCCTTCCAAAAGCATCGATTGTGCCAAACTGGCATGAGGTCCAGACTGGGCGCTCGTCAATAGAGAGCCCCGCACCACCATGACCTCCGATGCCTTCGATGACTCCCTGCTCCAGCAGTGGGTCGGCAAGACCGAAACCGTCAGCGCGCGCGTCAACGCCGTCACCGCCAACGCGCTGGCGGCCACGCTCGACCGCCCGGACAGCTTCGACGCCGGCGCCGGCCTGCCGCCGCTCTGGCACTGGGCCTATTTCTGGCACGCTGCCCCCCAGTCCGAGCTCGGTCCCGACGGCCACCCGCAGCGCGGCGGCTTCCTGCCGCCGGTGCCGCTGCCGCGCCGCATGTGGGCCGGTGGCCGCCTGACGTTCGGCCGGCCGCTGCGGGTCGAAGTCGAAGCCACCCGCAGCTCGCAGGTGAAGAGCGTGAGCAGCAAGCATGGCGCCACCGGTCCGCTGGTATTCGTCACCGTGCGCCACGAGCTGGCGCAGGAGGGCGCCGTGTGCGTCACCGAAGAGCACGACATCGTCTACCGGGAGATGCCGCAGCCGGGCGCCGCCGCGCCGGCGCCGAAGATGGCGCCGGCAGAAGCCGTCTGGGAACGCAGCATCGTCCCCGATCCGGTGCTGCTGTTCCGCTACTCGGCGCTGACCTTCAACGGCCACCGCATCCATTACGACCGCAGCTACGTGACCGAGGTCGAAGGCTATCCCGGCCTGATCGTGCACGGCCCGCTGATCGCGACCCTCCTGCTCGAACTCGTGCAGCGCAATCTGCCGCAAGCGCGCATCGCCTCCTTCTCCTTCCGCGCCGTCGGCCCACTGTTCGACATCGAGCCCTTCACGGTGTGCGGCAGCCTTGACCCCGACGGCCGCACCGTGCGCCTGTGGGCGAAGAACATCCGCGGCGAACTGGCCATGCAGGCCGACGCCCTGCTCTCCTGATTCATACTGGACCACATCATGTCGATTCAACAGAACCACGATTACCAGGACATCCGCGAAGCGGTGCGCGCCCTGTGCGCCGAATTCCCCGCCGAGTACTTCCGCAAGGTCGACGAGGCGCGCGCCTATCCCGAAGAATTCGTCACCGCGCTGACCCAGGCCGGCTGGCTGGCGGCCCTGATTCCCGAGGAATACGGCGGCTCCGGGCTGGGCCTGACCGAGGCCTCGGTCATCATGGAAGAGATCAACCGCGCCGGTGGCAACTCGGGCGCCTGCCACGGCCAGATGTACAACATGGGCACCCTGCTGCGCCACGGCTCGAAAGAGCAGAAGGAGCGCTACCTGCCGAAGATCGCCAGCGGCGAGCTGCGCCTGCAGTCGATGGCGGTGACGGAGCCGACCACCGGCACCGACACCACCAAAATCAAGACCACCGCCGTGCGCAAGGGCGACAAATACGTCATCAACGGCCAGAAGGTGTGGATCTCGCGCATCCAGCACTCCGACCTGATGATCCTGCTGGCGCGCACCACGCCGCTGTCGGAAGTGACGAAGAAATCCGAGGGCATGTCGATCTTCGTGGTCGACTTGCGCGAAGCGATCGGCAAGGGCCTGTCCGTGCAGCCGATCCTCAACATGGTGAACCACGAGACCAACGAGCTGTTCTTCGAGAACCTGGAAATCCCGGCCGAGAACCTGATCGGCGAAGAAGGCAAGGGTTTCAAATACATCCTCGACGGCCTGAATGCCGAGCGCACCTTGATTGCCGCCGAATGCATCGGCGACGGCTACTGGTTCATCGACAAGGTAACCAAATACGTGAGCGAGCGCGAAGTGTTCGGCCGCCCGATCGGCCAGAACCAGGGCGTCCAGTTCCCGATCGCGAAAGCCTATGTGAACGTCGAAGCGGCCAACCTGATGCGCTACAAGGCCTGCGCCCTGTTCGACGCCCATCAGCCCTGCGGCGCCGAGGCGAACATGGCCAAGATGCTTGCCGCGGATGCGTCCTGGGAAGCGGCCAACGCCTGCCTGCAGTTCCACGGCGGCTTCGGCTTCGCCGCCGAATACGACGTCGAGCGCAAGTTCCGCGAGACCCGCCTGTACCAGGTGGCGCCGATCTCGACCAACCTGATCCTCGCCTATATCGGCGAGCACGTGCTCGGCATGCCGCGTTCGTTCTGAGGAGGCGACCATGAATGATTCCACCATGCGCCCGCTGGACGGCATCACCGTCGTCACGCTCGAACACGCGATCGCCGCGCCCTTCTGCACGCGCCAGCTGGCCGACCTCGGCGCGCGCGTCATCAAGATCGAACGCCCCGGCGTGGGCGACTTCGCGCGCGCCTACGACAGCCGCGCGCGCGGCCTGGCCTCGCACTTCGTGTGGACCAACCGCTCCAAGGAAAGCCTGACGCTCGACGTCAAGCACGAGGAAGCCGGCGCCATCCTCGACAAGCTGCTGGAAGAAGCCGACGTGCTGGTGCAGAACCTGGCGCCCGGCGCCGCCGCCCGCCTCGGCCTGTCCTACGAGGCCCTGTCCGAACGGTTCCCGCGCCTGATCGTCTGCGACATCTCCGGCTACGGCGCCGACGGCCCCTACCGCGACAAGAAGGCCTACGACCTGCTGATCCAGAGCGAATCCGGATTCCTGTCGGTGACCGGCACGCCGGACGAGCCGGCCAAGGCGGGCTGCTCGATCGCCGACATCTCGGCCGGCATGTACGCCTACTCGAACATCCTGGCGGCGCTGATCCGGCGCGGCCGCACCGGCAAGGGCAGCCACATCGACGTCTCGATGCTGGAAACCATGATGGAGTGGATGAGCTTTCCGCTCTACTACGCGATGGACGGCGCCTCGCCGCCGCCGCGCGCCGGCGCCGCCCACGCCACCATCTACCCCTACGGCCCCTTCCCCGCCGGCGATGGCCGGGTGGTCATGCTGGGCCTGCAGAACGAGCGCGAATGGGCGCTGTTCTGCACCAGGGTACTCGGCATGCCCGAGCTGGCGGGCGACCCGCGCTTCAACTCGAACGCGGCGCGCACCGCCGCCCGCGGCGAACTGCGCGCCATCATCGTCGACGTGTTCTCCCGGTTCACGGCCGAGCAGGTGATCGACAAGCTGGAGTCGGCGCCGATCGCGAACGCCCACGTCAACACCATGCACGACATGTGGGAACACCCGCAGCTGAAGGCGCGCGGACGCTGGCTTGATGTGGCGACGCCCGCCGGTCCCCTGCCCGCCCTGAAGCCGCCCGGGGTACCCGAGGACTGGAATGCGCGCATGGATCCGATTCCGGCGCTTGGGGCGCATACGGAGGCGATCCTGGGTGAGCTGGGGTATGGGGCGGAGCGGATCGCGGCGCTGCGCGAGAAGAAGGCAATCTAAGAACGACGGCACTAACCGGAGACGCATCAATGAACGAGCACCACCCCAGCCAGCAACTGGCCACCTTCGCCGCCAGGCTGCGCTTCGAAGACATCCCGGCACCGGTAATCAAGCGCGCCGAAGACCTCTTCCTCGACTGGTTCGGCTCGGCCCTGGCCGGCAGGACCGGCCGTCCGGTCCAGGTCATCGAAGCCTTCGCGCGGCAGATGGGGCCGCAGGACGGCGCCTGCGAGGTGCTGATCGCGCGCCGCCGCACCACGCCGCTGTTCGCCGCGATGGTCAACGCGGCCTCCTCCCACTTCGCCGAGCAGGACGACGTGCACAATGGTTCGGTATTCCATCCGGCCGCGGTGGTGTTCCCGGCGGCGCTGGCGGTCGCGCAGGCGATCGGTGCCGGCGGACGCGATCTGCTGACGGCGTCGGTGGCCGGCTATGAAGTCGGAATCCGGGTCGGCGAATTCCTCGGCCGCTCGCACTACAAGATCTTCCATACCACCGGCACCGCCGGCACCGTGGCCGCCGCCGCCGCCGCCGGTCACCTGCTGGGCCTGAACCCCGAACAGATGCTGCACGCCTTCGGCTCGGCCGGCACCCAGGCCGCCGGCCTGTGGGAATTCCTGCGCGACGCCGCCGATTCGAAGCAGCTGCACACGGCCCACGCGGCGGCCGGCGGCCTGACGGCGGCCTACCTGGCGCAGGGCGGCTTCACGGGCGCAAGCCGGATCCTGGAAGGCGCCCAGGGCATGGCGGCCGGCATGTCGCGCGACGCCGACCCGGCAAGGCTGACCGATCAACTTGGCCAGCGCTGGACCCTGGCCGAAACCTCGTTCAAGTTCCACGCCTCCTGCCGCCACACCCATCCGGCCGCCGATGCCCTGCTGCAGGTGGTGAGGGCGCACGCGCTGCGGCCGCAGGACATCGTGGGCGTGACGGCGCGCGTGCACCAGGGCGCCATCGACGTGCTGGGCCCGGTGGTCGATCCGCGCACCGTGCACCAGGCGAAGTTCTCGATGGGGACGGTGCTCGGCCTGATCACCGAATTCGGCAATGCGGGCCTGCAGGAATTCGAGAGCTTCTACAACGATCCGCGCATCGCCGCTTTCCGCAACAAGGTCGAGATGGTGCTGGACGAGGAAGTCGACCGCGCCTATCCGGCACGCTGGATCGGCAAGGTGACGGTGCACACCGCCGACGGACGCACGCTGGAAGGCCGCGTCGACGAACCGAAGGGCGACCCGGGCAACACGCTGTCGCGCGAGGAGCTCGAAGACAAGGCCCTGCGCCTGGCCGGGTTTGCCGATGCCGCCAGCCCGGACGAGATGCGCGCCGCCTTCGCCCGCATCTGGACGCTGGCCGATGCCGAGCGGGTCGGCTTCCTGCTGTCCGGCCAGGACTGAAGCATGCTGGAACGCTCCTATCTGTTCGTACCGGGCAACCGCCCGGAACGCTTCGACAAGGCCTGTGCCGCCGGCGCCGACGCGGTGATCGTCGACCTCGAGGACGCGGTGCCGCCCGCCGACAAGCAGGCTGCGCGCGATGCGCTGGCTGCCTGGCTGTCGCCGCAGCAGCCGGTGCTGGTGCGCATCAACGGCTTCGAGAGCGCCTGGTTCGAGGACGATCTCGTGCTCTGCGCCGTGCCCGGCGTGGCCGGCATCGTGCTGCCCAAGGCCGAGCACGAGGCTTCGCTGGCCAGGCTCGACGCCGCCGGCGCCGGCGCCATCCTGCCCCTGATCGAAAGCGGCCTGGGATTGTGGAATGCCGCCGCGCTGGCGCGCATGCCGCGCGTGCAGCGCCTGGTCTTCGGCTCGATCGATTTCAGCCTCGACCTGAACATCCAGGAAAGCCATGAGACCCTGCTGCATGCGCGCTCCCAGCTGGTGCTGGCTTCGCGCGTGGCGGGCATCGCGGCGCCGGTCGATGGCGTGACCACCAGCTTCGACGATCGCGCCCGCGTGCACGGCGACACCCTGCGGGCCCGCGCGCTAGGCTTCGGAGGCAAGCTGTGCATCCATCCGAAACAGGTCGCCCCGGTGCACGAGGCCTTCGCGCCGACCTCCACTGAGCTGGACTGGGCCGGGCGCGTGGTCGCCGCGGCCGAGGCGGCGCAGGGCGGCGCGGTGGCCCTCGACGGCAAGATGGTCGACCGGCCGGTCATCCTGATTGCGCAGCAAATGCTCGAAGAAGCACGGCGGCGCATGTAACAACCCAGCGGTTCCTATTTCAACGACAAAGGAGACAAGATGAAATTCAAGATCATGCACGCGGTACTGTTCGCCGCCACCTTCGCCAGCGCCGGCGCTTACGCACAGGCGCCGATCGTCATCAAGTTCAGCCACGTGGTCGCCAACGACACACCGAAGGGCAAGGGCGCCCTGCGCTTCAAGGAACTGGCGGAAAAGGCGACGGGCGGCCGGGTCAAGGTCGAGGTCTACCCGAACAGCACGCTGTACAAGGACAAGGAGGAAATGGAAGCGCTGCAGCTGGGATCGGTCCAGATGCTGGCGCCCTCGCTGGCCAAGTTCGGCCCACTGGGCGTGAAGGAATTCGAAGCCTTCGACATGCCCTTCATTTTCCATGACAAGCAGGCGCTGTATCGCGTCACCAACGGCCCGGTGGGCAAGTGGTTCTTCGCCAAGCTCGAACCCAAGGGCGTCCATGGCCTGGCCTATTGGGATAACGGCTTCAAGGACATGACCGCCAACAAGCCGCTGCACACGCCGGCCGACTTCCGCGGCCTCAAGATGCGCATCCAGAGCTCGAAGGTGCTGGACGCCCAGTTCCGCGCGCTCGGCGCCAACCCGCAGGTGATGGCCTTCTCCGAGGTCTACCAGGCGATGCAGACCGGCGTCGTCGACGGCAACGAGAACACGCCGTCGAACATCTATACCCAGAAGATGCACGAGGTGCAGAAGGACATGACGATTTCCAACCACGGCTATATCGGCTACGCGGTCATCGTCAACAAGAAGTTCTGGGACGGCCTGCCGGCCGACATCCGCACCAAGCTCGAGGGCGCGATGCTTGATGCCACCAAGTACACCAACGACATCGCCCAGGAAGAAAACGACAAGGCGATCGAAACGATCAAGGCCAGCGGCAAGACCACGGTCTACACCCTGACCCAGGCCGAGCGCGAAACCTGGCGCAAGGCGATGTCGCCGGTGTACAAACAGATGGAGAGCCGGGTCGGCAAGGAGGCACTGGACGCCGTGGAAAAGGCCGTGGCGGGTAAATGAGATGACGCCGATGCGAATCGCCGACGCGGACGGCGGGCCCGTGCTGGACGAACGGGTGCTGCTCGGCGCCCTGCCGCTGGCGTCCATGCCGGCGCGGGCGCTGGAACTGGGCTGCGGCACCGGGCGCCAGACCCGGCTGCTCGCCGCCGGCGGCCGCTTCGCCTCCATCCTGGCGCTGGAGGTCGACCGCATCCAGCACGACAAGAATCTGCTGGTCGACGACCTGCCCGGCGTGCGTTTCGCACTGGGCGGGGCGCAGCGGATTCCCGCGCCGGATGCCGGCGTGGACGCGGTCTTCCTGTTCAAGTCCCTGCACCACGTACCGCTCGACCTGCTGGGCCAGGCCTTCGCCGAGATGCACCGGGTGCTGGTGCCCGGTGGCCTGGTGTACATCTCGGAACCGGTGTTCGGCGGCGACTACAACGAGATCCTGCGCCTCTTCCACGACGAGGAGAAAGTGCGCGCGGCCGCCTTCGAGGCGACCCGTGCGGCCGTCGATGAGGGATTGTTCGAACTGGTGTCCCAGACCTTCTTCCGCGCGAAGGTGAAGTACAGGAGCTTTGCCGACTTCGAACGGAAGGCGATCCAGGTGACGCATACCGAGCATCGCCTGTCGCCCGCGCTGTACGCGCAGGTGCAGGCGACATTCGAGGCCCACCTGGGCCCGGACGGGGCGAACTTCCTGGCCCCGTTCCGGGTCGACCTGCTGCGCAAGGCGTGATCGTTTAGTCGACTGCCTTGACCATGGACTCGATCACCTTCTTCGCATCGCCGAACACCATCATCGTGTTCGGCTGGTAGAACAGGTCGTTGTCCAGGCCCGCATAGCCGGAGGCCATCGAGCGCTTGTTGACGATGATGCTCTTGGCTTTATAGGCTTCCAGGATCGGCATGCCGGCGATTGGCGATTTCGGATCCTTGGCGGCCGGGTTCACCACGTCGTTCGCGCCCAGCACCAGCACCACGTCGGTCTGGCCGAACTCGCCGTTGATGTCTTCCATCTCGGCCACCTGGTCGTAGGGCACCTCGGCCTCGGCCAGCAGCACGTTCATGTGGCCGGGCATGCGGCCCGCCACCGGGTGGATGGCGTAGCGCACCTGCACGCCGTGCTCGGTCAGCTTCTCGGCCAGTTCCTTCACCGAGTGCTGGGCGCGCGCCACCGCCAGGCCGTAGCCCGGCACGATGATCACGGATTCCGCGTTCTGCAGGATGAAGGCGGCGTCTTCGGGCGAGCCGGCCTTGACCGGACGCTGTTCCTTGGCGCCGCCGGCGCTGGAGTCCACCGCCTCGCCGCCGAAGCCGCCCAGGATCACGTTGAAGAAGGAGCGGTTCATCGCCTTGCACATGATGTACGAGAGGATGGCGCCGCTCGATCCCACCAGCGAACCGGCGATGATCAGCATCGAGTTGTTCAGCGAGAAGCCGATGCCGGCCGCCGCCCAGCCCGAATAGGAGTTCAGCATCGACACCACCACCGGCATGTCGGCGCCGCCGATCGGGATGATGATGAGTACGCCCAATACGAAGGACAGCACGGTCATCACGATATAGGGCGTCCAGGCCGCTGTATTACTTCCTCCGGTGCCGCTTGAAAAGCAGAACACCAGGCCCAGCGCGATGATGGCGATCGCCACCAGCAGGTTGATGATGTGCTGGCCCGGATAGCGCACCGGCGCGCCCTGGAACAGGCGGAACTTGTACTTGCCGGCGAGCTTGCCGAAGGCGATCACCGAGCCCGAGAAGGTGACGGCGCCCACGAAGGTGCCGATGAACAGTTCCAGCCGGTTGCCGAAGGGGAGCGCGGCGCCGCGTTCGGCGATATTGAAGGCCCAGGGCTCGGACACGGCGGCGATCGCGATGCAGACCGCGGCCAGGCCGATGAGGGAGTGCATGGCGGCCACCAGTTCCGGCATCTTGGTCATCTCGACCCGGCGCGCGGCAACGGTGCCGATGGCGCCGCCCACCACCACGCCCAGCAGCACCAGGCCGAAGCCCATGCCGCCCGTGCGGATCTGTTCCTGCAGCTTGAACATCAAAGCGATCGTGGTGACCACGGCAATCGCCATGCCGGTCATGCCGAAGGCATTGCCCATGCGCGCCGAGGACGGCGAGGACAGCCCTTTCAAGGCCTGGATGAAGCACACCGACGCCACCAGGTACAGCAGCGTCACCATATTCATGCTGATGAAATTCATGCTGCCTCCTTGGCACCGATGCCGTTGCCGGGCTTGTCGCCCGCGACGGCCTTGCTTGCCTTTGGCTCCTTCTTCTTGAACATCTCCAGCATGCGCTGGGTGACCAGGAAGCCGCCGAACACATTGACGGCCGCCAGCGCCACCGCGATGGTGCCCGCCACCTGGCCGGTGATGCCCTCGGTGAGGCCGGCCGCCAGCATGGCGCCGACGATGATGATGGCCGACACCGCGTTCGTCACCGCCATCAGCGGCGTGTGCAGGGCCGGCGTGACGGTCCACACCACGTGGTAGCCGACGTAGATCGCCAGCACGAAGATGATCAGGTTGATGATCGTGTGACTGATTTCCATGTTCTGCTCCTCCACTTATTTACGCAACACTTCGCCATCCGCGCACACCATCACGGCGCGCACGATCTCGTCCTCGCGGTCGATGGCGAGCTTGCCTTCCTTGTCGACGATGAGCTTCAGGAAGTCGAGCACGTTGCGCGCGTACAGGGCCGAGGCATCGGCCGCCACCAGGGCCGGCAGGTTGGGCTCGCCGATGATGGTCACGTCATATTTATTCACGGTCCGGCCCAGTTCCGTCAGCGGGCAGTTGCCGCCCTGCTCGATCGCCATGTCGACGATGACGGAGCCCGGCTTCATGGCCCGCACCGTGTCTTCCGAAATCAGCACCGGCGCCTTGCGGCCCGGGATCAGGGCGGTGGTAATGACGATGTCGGCGAGTTTGGCGCGTTCGTGCACCAGTTCGCCCTGGCGGCGCATCCAGTCGGCCGGCATCGGGCGCGCATAGCCGCCCACGCCCTGCGCGATCTCCTTCTCTTCGTCGGTCAGGAAAGGGACGTCGATGAATTTGGCGCCCAGCGACTCGACCTGCTCCTTGACCGGCGGGCGCACGTCGGAGGCCTCGATCACGGCGCCCAGGCGCTTGGCGGTGGCGATCGCCTGCAGGCCGGCCACGCCCACGCCCATGATCAGCACGCGCGCCGCCTTGACCGTGCCGGCGGCCGTCATCAGCATCGGCATGAAGCGTTGATAGGCATTCGCGGCCAGCATCACCGCTTTATAACCGGCGATGTTGGCTTGACTCGACAGCACGTCCATCGACTGCGCGCGCGTGATGCGCGGCGCGGCCTCCAGGGCGAAGGCGGTGAGGCGCTTGTCGGCCATCGCCGCCAGGTTCTCGGTATCGAAAGGGTTCAGCATGCCGATCAGCGCGGTGCCCGGGGCCATCAGGGTGCGCTCGTCCGCGTTCGGAGCGCGCACCTTCAGCACCAGCTCGGCCTGGAAGGCTTCCAGGGCGCTGCCGATGCGGGCGCCGGCGGCGGCATAGGCATCGTCGGTTACGGAAGCATGCAAGCCGGCGCCGGACTGCACGATGACTTCGTGCTGGGCTGCCAGCTTCTTGACGGTTTCGGGCGTTGCTGCGACGCGTGTCTCACCTGGCCTGGTTTCGGCCGGCACACCAATCTTCATCATGCCTCCGCAAAATTGATAAACTGTCTACAATCTAGCATGCAAAAGTCGACAAGAGCAGTTGTCAATACCGATCAGTGGTATTTCGTAAACAGACCGGCAATTTTCCTGCCCAACGTGTTACAGACCTAGGGATATCCCGCCGTTTTTTGTATCAAATCAAGCAAAAAGTCCGACCAGAACTGTTGCAATGCAGCGTGCGTGCAAGCAATGGCTGTGCCATCAAGGTAAAATGTCGGCACACTACAAGGACGCGCATGACCCATACCTTCAGACCATCAGTGACCGTCGCTGCGATCATTCAGCGCGATGACGGCCGCTTTCTGCTGATCGAAGAGGAAACCAGCGACGGCATCCGGCTGAACCAGCCGGCCGGCCACCTCGACCCGTTCGAATCGCTCGAACAGGCGGTGATCCGCGAGGCCATGGAAGAAACCGCCCACGAGTTCGTCCCCGAGGCGCTGGTCGGCATGTACATCTCGCGCTACCACTCGAAGTCGCGCGGCACCGACGTCACCTACCTGCGCTTCACCTTCTGCGGCAGGCCGGGCAGGCAATACGACCAGCCGCTCGACGCGGGCATCCTGCGCACCTTGTGGATGACGCGCGACGAACTGGCGGCCTGCCAGGAGCGCCACCGCAGCCCGATCGTGCTGAAGTGCGTGGACGACTACCTGGCCGGCAAGCGCACCGAGCTCGACCTGCTGTACACCGACCATACGGTATTCGATGGCGGTCTTTCAATCAAACCGGACGTAACGTAAGCATGAGCAAGAAAAAAGTCGTGATCGGGATGTCGGGCGGCGTCGACTCCTCGGTCGCGGCCTGGATGCTGAAGGAACAGGGCTATGAAGTCGTCGGCCTGTTCATGAAGAACTGGGAAGACGACGACGATTCCGAATACTGCTCGACGCGCCAGGACTGGATCGACGCGGCCAGCGTGGCCGACGTGGTCGGCGTCGACATCGAAGCCGTCAACTTTGCCGCCGAATACAAGGACCGCGTGTTCGCGGAATTCCTGCGCGAGTACCAGGCCGGCCGCACCCCGAACCCGGACGTGCTGTGCAACGCCGAGATCAAATTCAAGGCCTTCCTCGACCACGCCATGAAGCTGGGCGCCGACCTGATCGCGACCGGCCACTATGCGCGCGTGCGCCAGAACCCGGGGAGCGGCAAGTTCGAGCTGCTGAAGGCCTTCGATTCGACCAAGGACCAGAGCTACTTCCTGCACCGCCTGAACCAGGCGCAGCTCTCGAAAGCCCTGTTCCCGCTGGGTGAGATTCCCAAGACCGAGGTCCGCAAGATCGCCGAGAAGCTGCAGCTGCCGAATGCGGCCAAGAAGGACTCGACCGGCATCTGCTTCATCGGCGAGCGCCCCTTCCGCGAATTCCTGGGCCGCTACCTGCAGCACAAGCCGGGCCCGATCAAGCTGGACAACGGCCAGACGGTCGGCGAACACGTCGGCCTGTCCTTCTACACCCTGGGCCAGCGCAAGGGCATCGGCATCGGCGGCCTGAAGTCGCACAAGAACGCGGACGGCACCAGCGAGCCGTGGTTCGTGGCGCGCAAGGACATCGCCAGCAACACCCTCTACATCGTGCAGGGCCACGACCACCCCTGGCTGCTGTCCGCCGAACTGGGCGCGGGCCAGGCCAGCTGGATCGCCGGCGAAGCGCCCGCTCCACGCGCATTGTCCGCCAAGACCCGCTACCGCCAGGCCGACGTCGCCTGCAGCGTGGCGCCGGACGGCCTGGACCGCTTCAGCCTGCGCTTCGACGAGCCGCAATGGGCGGTGACGCCCGGGCAATCGGCGGTGCTGTATGACGGGGATGTTTGCTTGGGTGGTGGGATTATCGATAGCGCCACTGGCGTTTGATCCCGTACTCGTAGCCCGCGGCGTTTGATCGTCGTCCCCGCGAAGGCGTGGACGACGTTTACACATACGTGTCCGCAGTCGACTGTTGCATCCTTCCGCAAAATTTCACGATTTTTCGCCGCGCTTGCCATTTCTTCATCGAACTGCGCGCCGAAATATCGTAATCTTCACCAATGTTGCCGCACGGCAAATTTTGCACACAGGAGCAGCAATGGCTGAAGACACCAACAACGCGACAGAAGTGCTGTCGTTCCGGCTGGGCGCGGAAGAATATGCGCTCAGCATCCTCAAGGTCCAGGAAATCCGCGGCTACGACAACGTCACCCGCATCGCCAGCGCGCCGGACTACCTGAAGGGCGTGGTCAACCTGCGCGGCATCATCGTGCCGATCGTCGACATGCGCATCAAGTTCAATGTCGGCAACCCGACCTAYGACGCGTTCACCGTGGTGATCGTCCTGAACATCAACGGCCACACGATCGGCATGGTGGTCGACAGCGTGTCGGACGTCGTGACCCTGACGCCGGACCAGATCAAGGCCGCGCCGGACCTGGGCGCCAGCGTCGCCGCAGAATACCTGCAGGGCCTGGGCACCGTCGGCGAGCGCATGCTGATCCTGCTCGACATCGACAAGCTGCTCAGCTCCGAAGACATGGGCCTGCTGGCCGCCGCACGGTCCGCCGCCTGACAGTACTGCCTCCCACGGCCGCGGCATGCGCCGCGGCTGTCTGCCTCATCCCGCTTCACCTCCAACAACATCATGAATTTCAGTAATTTCAAACTGCGCACCCGCCTTGCGCTGGGCTTCGGCATCATCTGCGCCATGCTGATCGTCGTTCTCGTGCTGGCCGTGACCATGCTCGGCCGCGTCAACCAGGGTGCCCGCGACATCGTGCAGCAACGCATGCCGAAGATCGAGGCGGCGACCTCGATCCTCGACCAGACCAACAACATCTCGGTGGCGCTGCGCAACCAGATGCTCAACGACGATCCGGCCGACCGCAAGCTGCAGACCGCCAACGTGATGAAGGCGCGCGCCACGATCCAGTCCATCCTCGACGGCTACCACGCCGAGACCACCGCAGGCGCGGAGCGCGAGCTGGCCAACCAGACCGCCGAGCACAACGCCACGTTCGTCAAGGACCAGGACGAGCTGCTCAAGCGCATCGGCGCCGGCGACATCGATGGCGCCAAGGCTTACCTGACCAGCGAATTCCGCCCCCTGCTGCTGGCCTACAAGAAGGTCCTGAACGAGCAGATCAAGCTGCAGAAGACCGCCGTGGCGGCGGCCAGCGACAACGCCGAACTCACTTATTCGGAAACCCGCACGCTGATGATCGGCCTGGGCCTGGCCATCCTGGCGGTGGCGGGCGTCATCGCCTGGCGCATCTCGGTATCGATCGCGGTGCCGGTCGCGCGTGCGCTGGAGGTGGCGAATACCGTCGCCGCCGGCGACCTCACCAGCCGCATCGACGTGACCACCCGCGACGAGATGGGCCAGCTGCTGCAGGCCCTGAAGGCGATGAACGAAAGCCTGGCGCGCACCGTGCGGACCGTGCGCAGCGGCACCGACACCATCGCCACCGCCTCCGGCGAAGTGGCGGCCGGCAGCCTGGACCTGTCCTCGCGCACCGAGCAGCAGGCCAGCTCGCTGGAGGAGACGGCGTCGTCGATGGAAGAGCTGACCTCGACCGTCAAGCAGAACGCCGACAACGCGCGCCAGGCCAATGTGCTGGCGGAATCGGCCTCGAACGTGGCGGCGCGCGGCGGCGCCGTGATCGAGCAGGTGGTCGGCACCATGCGCGAGATCCACGATGCCTCCGGCAAGATCGCCGACATCATCGGCGTCATCGACGGCATCGCCTTCCAGACCAATATCCTGGCGCTGAACGCGGCGGTGGAAGCGGCGCGCGCCGGCGAACAGGGCCGCGGCTTCGCGGTCGTCGCCGGCGAGGTCCGCAACCTGGCCCAGCGCTCCGCCGCCGCGGCGCGCGAGATCAAGGCCCTGATCGTGGATTCGACCGGCAAGGTCGAGAACGGCAGCAAGCTGGTCGGCGAAGCCGGCAGCACCATGCGCGACATCGTCGACGGCGTGCGCCGCGTGACCGACATCATGAGCGAGATCACCGCCGCCAGCCACGAGCAGAGCAGCGGCATCGAGCAGATCAACCGGGCGATCGCACAGATGGATGAAGTCACCCAGCAGAATGCGGCGCTGGTGGAGCAGACCTCGGCGGCCGCCGAAGCGATGCAGGACCAGGCGGCGCGCCTGGCGCAGGCGGTGAGTGTGTTCAAGGTGGAGGGCGCGGCGCAGGCCGTGGCGCCGACGCTTTCCAGGCCGCTGAAGCGCGTGGAAACGCCGAAGCTGGCGCAGGCGGCTAAGCCGGCGCAGCGCAAGGAGCCGGTGGCGGGGGAGTGGGAAGCGTTTTAACTAAAACGAGTTCGATAAGCACGAACTCCGGAAGCTCGGCATGGGTCCCCGCTTTCGCGGGAACGACGTTCATGTAGCCCGATGCTGCCTGACGATATTCAGCACCGTAGTGCGAATGGTCCGCAGCACGGTCTCCGCCTTGAAGGGCTTGACGATGAAGCCCTGCACCCCGCGCGTCAGCGCGGCCTGCACCGCGGGTGCGTCGAGGGTGCCGGAAACCATGAAGATCAGTGTTTTCGGCAGATGGGTGCGCAGTTGCTCGACCACGTCGTTGCCGTCCTCGACCTGCTCGCGCGCGATGCAGAAGATGTGCGGGCGGTGCTTCTGCGCCAGCGCGTAGCCGAGCAGGCTGGTATGGGTCTGGCCGGCCACTTCGTAGCCGCCGTCGGTCAGCACGGTGTTGAGCAGGCCGCGCGAGATCGCGTTCGAATCGACAATCACTGCCTTGAGCATCATGGTTTTCCTGTCCTTCCTCAGTTGGCGTCCCACGCCAGCATCTTCCAGCTCACCCCGAGCCTGACGTCGGTCTTCAGGTCGACCAGCTTGCGCGAGACCTCGAGGATCTCGCGCTCGGCGCGCAGGCGCTCGCCCAGCGGGGTCTTGAGGATGCCGGCGCCGGCCATTACCGCGTCCAGGTCGCCGTAGGCGTTCAGCAGGCGCGCCGCGGTCTTCATGCCGATCTTGGAGACGCCCGGCACGCCGTCGGTCGGGTCGCCCATCAGCGCCAGCAGATCATGGATGCGCTCGGGCGCCACGCCGAACTTGTTGCGCACCCAGGCGTCGTCGTGCCACTCGCCCTTGAAATGGTCCCACACCAGGGCGCCATGGGCGATCAGGGCGTGCAGGTCCTTGTCGGTGGTGGCGACCACCGCATCTCCCCGGCCCTCCGACAGCCAGCGCATGACGCCGGTGGCGATCACGTCGTCGGCCTCGACCTCGGGAATCATGAGCGCGTGCAGGCCGGCCGCGCGCAGGCGCTCGTGGAATTCCGGCAGCGCATTGCGCAGGTCCGAGGGCATCGGCGCCCGTCCCTCGCGGTAACGCGGATACAGGGCGTGGCGCCAGGTCTGGCCGCCGTAGTCGAAGGCCGCCAGCACGTGGGTCGGCGCATGCGCCTCCAGCAGCTTGCGGAAGGACGAGAAGGCGTGGCGCAGGGCGATGCTGGCCTTCAGGTCGGAGTCCGGCTCCGGACTGGCCTCGTAGACCCGGCGGACGATGTTCAGGCCATCGATGGCCAGCAGCTTTGCCATACTCTCTTACTTGACGAAATCGTACTTCCCGCCCCGTTCGAGCGCGCGCCGGTAGGCCGGACGCGCGTGGATGCGTTCGAGGAAGCCGCTCAGCTTCGGATACTTGCCGTCCAGCCCACCGCGCGCGGCGGCCGCCTCCAGCGGGAAGCTGACCTGGATGTCGGCGGCCGAGAACGCGTCGCCGGCAAACCAGTCGCGCTCCGCCAGCTCGCCCTCGAGGAAGGCCAGGTGCTGGCGGATCTGCGGCAGCACGAAGCTGTCCTTGACCCGGTTGGCGATGGCGCGCGCGATCGGGCGCACGAAGAAGGGCGCCGGCGAATTCTCAACGCGGTCGAACACCAGCTTGAGCAGCAGCGGCGGCATCGCCGATCCTTCCGCATAGTGCAGGAAATAGGTGTAGCGCAGGCGCTCGGGCGTATCGGGCTTCGGTTCCAGGCGGCCGTTGCCGTAACGCCCGACCAGGTATTCGATGATGGCGCCGGACTCGGCCACGATGGTGTCGCCATCCTGGACCACCGGCGATTTTCCCAGCGGGTGCACGGCGCGCAGCTCCGGCGGCGCCAGCATCGTCTTCGGGTCGCGCTGGTATTTTTTGATCTCGTACTCCAGGCCGAGTTCCTCCAGCAGCCACAGGATGCGCTGGGAGCGGGAGTTGTTCAGGTGGTGGACGATGATCATCGGCTGGCCGCGGTCGGGAAAATGGCGCTAGCTTAACATTTTGCCTCGCAATTGCGTACCGCTCCCCGCTTGGGTAATATGCTTGAATGCAACTTTTAACAATCCAGGAGACCCTCGATGCCGCGCCCCAGCCTGCCGACCCTGTCCATTCTTCCCCTGCTGTTCGCGGCGCTCGGCGGCACGGCCATGGCCCAGACGCCGGCGATGGCGCCCGACATCCCGTCCGACAAATTCTCGATCACGCTCCCGAATGCCGACTACGTGAAGCGGGAGGTGATGATCCCGATGCGCGATGGCGTCAAGCTGCACACCGTGATCGTGATCCCGAAGGGAGTCAGCCACGCCCCGATCATGCTGACCCGCACGCCGTATAACGCCTCCGGCCGCACCGCCCGCATGAAGAGCCCGCACATCACCTCGCTGCTGGGCGACGGCGACGATGCCTTCATCGAGAACGGCTATATC
The DNA here is from genome assembly GCF_056397205.1 of Massilia sp. 05N420. Classification (NCBI taxonomy): domain Bacteria; kingdom Pseudomonadati; phylum Pseudomonadota; class Betaproteobacteria; order Burkholderiales; family Oxalobacteraceae; genus Massilia; species Massilia sp. 05N420. The sequence continues at coordinate 15,961 of NZ_JBFTMX010000009.1, read as the reverse complement.
CGCGTGTTCCAGGACGTGCGCGGCAAGTACGGCTCGGAAGGCGACTACGTGATGACGCGTCCGGTGCGCGGCCCGCTGAACAATACCCAGGTCGACCACAGCACCGATGCCTGGGACACCATCGACTGGCTGGTCAAGAACGTCAAGGAATCGAACGGCAAGGTCGGCATGGTCGGCTCGTCCTACGAGGGCTTCACGGTGCTGATGGCGCTGGTCGAACCGCACCCGGCGCTGAAGGCGGCAGTGCCGATGAGCCCCATGGTCGACGGCTGGCGCGGCGACGACTGGTTCCACAACGGCGCCTTCCGCAATACCAACCTGGCCTATATCGCCGGCCAGAACGCGGCGCGCGGCAAGGGCGAGGAGATCGTCACCGGCATCCACGACGACTACGACGCCTTCCTGCGCGCCGGTTCGACCGCGGACTACGCCCACATCTACGGCGTCGACCAGCTGAACTTCACGAAGAAGATCTTCGAGCATCCGGCCTACGACAGCTACTGGCAGGAGCAGGCGCTGGACCGCATCCTGGCGAAGAAACCCCTGACCGTGCCGACCATGACCGTGGTCGGCCGCTGGGACCAGGAAGACATCTACGGCGCCTACGCGACCTATGCCGCGGTGGAGCCGAAGGACAAGGACAACAAGCTGAATTCGCTGGTGGTCGGTCCATGGCGCCACAGCGGCGTGAATTACGATGGCTCCTCGCTGGGCGCCCTGAAGTTCACCGGCGACACCGCCCGCCAGTTCCGCCGCGAAGTCATGCTGCCCTTCTTTGACCAGTACCTGAAGGATGGCGCCCCGGCCTTCGACACCCCGCCCGTATGGAGCTACCAGACCGGCGTGAACCGCTGGCGCCGCCTGGAGCAGTGGCCGCTGGTCCCGAGTTCGACCGCGCTGTACCTGAAGCCGGGCTTCGGTCTCGGCTTCGGCAAGGATGAGATGCGAAGCGATGCCAAGGGCGCGGCCTTCGACGAATACGTGTCCGATCCGGCGAAACCGGTGCCCTTCGTGCCGCGTCCGGTGCGCATGGGCGAAGGCACGGTCTGGAAGCCCTGGCTGGTGACCGACCAGCGTTCGTATTCCGACCGCCCGGACGTGCTGACCTATGTGAGCGAACCGTTGAGCAAGCCCCTGGAACTGGCCGGCGAGCCGATGGTGAACCTGTTCGCCTCGACGTCCGGCACCGACAGCGACTGGGTGGTCAAGCTGATCGACGTGTATCCGGACGAGGTCGCGGCCCAGCCGGAGATGGGCGGCTACCAGCTGCCGATCGCGATGGACATCCTGCGCGGCCGCTACCGCCAGGGCTTCGACAAACCGGCGGCGATCCCGGCCAACAAGGCCGAGCGCTACCGCTTCGCACTGCCGAACGTCGACCACGTCTTCCTGCCGGGCCACCGCATCATGGTGCAGATCCAGTCCAGCTGGTTCCCGCTGTACGACCGCAACCCGCAGACCTTCGTGCCCAACATTTTCCATGCCAGGGCGGGCGACTTCCGCAAGGCGACCCAGCGGGTCTACCACGCGCCGGGCATGGAAAGCGCGATCGAACTGCCGGTCGTTTCGGCTGGGAAATAAACACTGCCGAGCCGGCCAGCCCTTGTGGCCGGCCGGCGACATTGTGTCAACCGGACAGGGCTTCCTTAACAAACACGTGTAGGCTGAACCCCGCATTTCATTTACCGCGGGGTCGTCCCGCACCATGCGAGGTCCACCATGAAGCACCTGTTGTCCGCCACCGCACTGCTGCTTGGCAGTGCGCTCGCCCATGCCCAGTCGGCCCACTGGACCTTCACCTACACCGGCTTCTACGACCATGAAGCCGCGGTCTTCCTGCCCGGCATGCAGATCTCCGGTTCCTTCACCGGCACCGACCTGAACGCCGACGGCGTGCTCGAACTCGGCGAGCTGAATTCGCTGACCATCGGCTCGATGGACTACATCGCCTGCGGCACCAGGAGCAATGCCTACTACCACTGCGGGGCCGACAGCTTCGTGTTCTCGCCCGACAAGGGACTGTCCTTCAGCCTGGGCGAATACGGCAGCGACCCCGAGGGCTGGCGCGGCGGCGGCCACCTGATCGAGTCCGGCAAGATGAGCTACGAATACCAGTTCGATCCTTACACCACCACCGAGCACCACCTGTACTGGACCGAGGGCACGGTCCTGAGCATGATGTCGGCCTCGCCGGTGACGCCGGTGCCGGAGGCGCCTGCGTGGGCGATGCTGGCGGCGGGGCTTGGGGCCGTGGGTTTGTGGCGCCGGCGGCCTGCGAAGTTTGCGTTCTTAGTCCGTCAGTAATGGTAGCGGCAGGAGATGATAACAAGCTCTTCATCCTGCACTTCGTAGACCAGGCGGTTTGTCTCGTCTATCCGGCGCGACCAGCAGCCGCTCAGGCTGTGTTTCAGGGCCTCGGGCTTGCCGATCCCTTCGAACGGGCTTCTCTGCGCGTCCTTGATCAGATCATTGATACGTTTGAGTGTCTTCCGATCTTGCGTTTGCCAATAGATGTAGCTGTTCCAGGCTTCATCCGTGAACTTCAGGTTTCGCATGATGCGCCTCTTCGGCTTCCAGAGTATCGATCAGTTCCCGGGAATGAGCCTGGCCGGAACGGGCTTGGGCGAGGGACTTGGCAAGATGCGCGGCGTTTGCCGGAGAGCTCAGCAGGTGCACTGTTTCCATGAGGCTGCTGTAGTAATCGAAGGACATGACAACGGCATCGGGAGCATCACGGCGCGAGATTACCGTTACGTCTGCATCTTCGACCACTTGATCGATCACAGTACGAAGGCTGTTACGCGCGTCGGAAAAGTTGACGATTCTCATTTGCCATCTCCAGAAAAATATTGACTTGTACAATATATAGTACAACTCCAAGTATAGCGCAAATAGCCTGGATCGCAAGCGAGCCCGATCACGGTTCGTCAACGTACCGAGTCATCCTCGCCGCTCGCCTACCATCGCAGGCATGGGCAACATCTACATCGGCATCTCGGGCTGGCGTTACGCCCCCTGGCGCGGGGTGTTCTATCCGCCGGGTCTGGTCCAGGCGCGCGAGCTAAGCGGCCTGGTATGCGGCCACGCCGCCCGGCTTCGTGTTCGCGGTGAAGGGCAACCGCTTCCTCATCCACATGCTCAAGCTGCGCGGGATCGAGACGCCGCTTGCCAACGTGCTGGCCTCGGGCGCCGCCACGATGCCAAGATGACGGGACGTTCGCTGCTGGAGATCGACGCCGTACGCCCGCTGCGCCACGCGATCGAGGTGCGCCACGAGAGCTTCCACGACGAGGCCTTCATCGCCCTGCTGCGCAGGTACAAGGTGGCGCTGGTGGTGGCGGACACCGCGGGCGAGCGAAGGGAAGCAGCCGGAGGATGCGCGGCTGGTGTCTTCGATACCGCCGCCGAAGGCCGGGAGCCGGGATGTGTACTGCTACTTCGACAACGACATCAAGGTGCGGGCGCCGTTCGATGCGAAGCGCTTGATGGCATTGCTGGACGTGGAATGGCGGCCTGCGGCCTAGAAATGGTGGATCTAGCGCTTCACATGCACCTGGATGATCTTGCGCCCCTGCGCATCCTGCTCCGGCATCGGCTCCGTTTCGCAAGTCCCGCAGGTATCGCAGCCGCTGCCGCAGCCCGCGTCCTTGTCGAGCCAGCGCGCCAGCAGGCCGCGGCCAGAGCCGTCCGAGAACTTGTAGACGATCTTGCGGCGCCAGGACAGCGGCAGGTATTTGCCCGCCGCGTACAGCGCCGCGAGCAGCACGATCATGCCGACGACCAGATACTGGACCATTTCAGCTCCCCAGCGCCCAGCGCGCGACGTGGTAGGTGATGAAGGAAGCCGTGTAGGCCAGCGCGAACATGTAGCCAGCCATCAGGAAGGCGTAGCGGATGCTGCCGGTCTCGCGGCGCACGACGGACAGGGTCGACAGGCACTGCGGCGCGAACACGTACCAGGCCAGCAGCGACAGCGCGGTCGCCAGGCTCCAGGAATGGGCGATCAGCGGCGCCAGCGAGGTGGCGACGTCGTCGCCGCCGCTGGACAGCGCGTACACGGTGCCGAGCGCGCCGACCGCGACTTCGCGCGCGGCCATGCCGGGCACCAGCGCGATGCAGATCTGCCAGCCGAAGCCGATCGGCTCGAAGACCACCGCCAGGGCGCGTCCCAGCATGCCGGCCACGCTGTAGTAGATCGGCGGATGGGTCGCCCCTTCCGGCGCGCCCGGGAAGCTCGACAGGAACCAGACCAGCACCATCAGGGTCAGGATCACGGTGCCGACGCGGGTCACGAAGATCTTCGCGCGTTCCCACAGGCCCAGGGCCAGGTTCTGCAGGTGGGGCCAGTGGTAGGCCGGCAGTTCCAGCATCAGCGGGTGATGACCCTTGGCGCGCGCGGCGCGCTTGAAGAACCAGGCCACGCCCATCGCGCTGACGATGCCGGCCGCGTACAGCAGGAACAGCACCAGGCCCTGCAGGTTGATGCCGGCGCCGAGCTGGCGGTTCGGGATGAAGGCCGCGATCACCAGCGCATACACCGGCAGGCGCGCCGAGCAGGTCATCAGCGGCGCGATCATGATCGTCACCAGGCGGTCGCGCGGGTTCTGGATCGTGCGCGCCGCCATCACGCCGGGGATCGCGCAGGCGAAGGAAGACAGCAGCGGAATGAAGGCGCGTCCGGACAGGCCGACGCCGCCCATCAGGCGGTCGAGCAGGAAGGCCGCGCGCGGCAAGTAGCCGCAGTCCTCGAGGATCAGGATGAAGAAGAACAGGATCAGGATCTGCGGCAGGAACACCAGCACGCTGCCGACGCCGCCGAAGATACCCTCGACGATCAGGCTGCGCAGCGGGCCTTCGGCCATGCTGGAACCGATCCAGCGGCCGAGTCCCTCGACGCCGTTCTTGATCAGGTCCATCGGCACGGCGGCCCAGCTGAACACGGCCTGGAACACCAGGAACATCAGCGCGGCCAGGATCACGGGACCGAGCACCGGATGCAGCACGACCCGGTCGATCTGCTCGGAGAGGTTGCCGGTGTCCTTGTCGAAGCTGACGCAGGCCCCGATGATGCGGCGCACCTCGCGCTGGGTCTCCTCGACCGGCACGGCGTCGATCGCGGAAAGCGCGCGCGGCTTGACCGGCGCGTCGAAGGACAGCGCTTCGAGCGCTTTCAGCAGGCCTTTCTCGCCGCCGGACTGCACGGCCACGGTCTCGACCACCGGCATGCCCAGCTCTTGCGACAGTTTTCCGGTGTCGATCTCGATGCCGCGCTTGTTGGCGACGTCGACCATGTTCAGGGCCAGCACCATCGGCAGGCCCAGGCGCTGGATCTCGAGCACCAGGCGCAGGTTCAGGCGCAGGTTGGTGGCGTTGACGACGCACACCACGGCGTCCGGCGACTGTTCGCCGGCGCGCAGGCCGGCCACCACGTCGCGCGTGATGGCTTCGTCGGGGGTGTGGGCGGACAGGCTGTAGGCACCCGGCAGGTCGAGCACGCGCATGGCGCGACCGCCCGGCAGGGTGAAACTGCCTTCCTTGCGTTCGATGGTGACGCCGGCGTAGTTCGCGACCTTCTGCCGCGCGCCGGTGAGGCGGTTGAACAGCGCGGTCTTGCCGCAGTTCGGATTACCCAGCAGGGCGATGAGCGGCGCCCTGGCCGCTGCCTGGACCTGCTGTTCTACTGCTCCCATGTATATATGGCCTTATTCCGGCTGGATCGAGATCAGCGCCGCTTCGAAACGGCGCAGGGCGAAAGTGGACTGGCCGACCTTCACCGCCACTGGGCCGCCGGGCAGGCCGCCCTTCAGCATGCGGATTCGTTCGCCGGGGACGAAGCCGAGCTCCAGCAGGCGGCGCGAGACGTCGGCGCCATCGCCACCATGGCTGGGGGCGAGATGGATCACGGTGGCGCTCTGGCCCGCCTTCAAGGCGTCGAGCGTGGTCAAGGTCGTTGCAAGAGTCATGATGTCGCTTCCAATCGAATTCGGCTGCAGCGCTGATGAGACATGTGAGCATCATAAACCTAAATGCGAATTATTTCTATTTGCGATTTGTCTACTTGTGTTCACTCTGCCTCGATTACGCGACAAAACGCTTGCATTCAGGCTTCGACTTCGGGAGAATACAAAACATAATGAGAATGATTCGCATTATAGACCAAACAACACCGGAATAAAGACCATGATCGTCTGCGTCTGCAACAACATCTCCGACCGTGAAATCCGCCAGGCCGTCGAAATGGGCCTGACCTCGATGTCCGACCTGTACAAAGAGCTCGGCGTCGGCACCTGCTGCGGCAAATGCGTCAGCTATGCCCGCGAGGTGATGAACGAACACCTGGAATCGACCACCACGGTCACCGAGCTGCGCCGCACCCCGGTGGCCGGCCTGGCCGCCTGATTTTTCCGAATCGTCCCGGCCGTCGCCGCGCCTGCGGCGCCAGCGACGCCGGTCCAGTTTTACAAGCGCCATGACCTCATAGCAAAGCGTGGGATTGCCGCACACATATCGATGCGCGAAGCGGCCGATGCGCGGCGCGTCCTGATAACATGGTGCTTCCGAAGCAGCCATCTCGCCTGTCTTATGCCCGTCATCCCGTTTCGCAATCCGAGGACGCCGCCGCCCCCGTTTACGGTTCAACCGCCTCCCACGCCTTCGCGCCGCGCCGTCGCCGTCAAGTGGCTGCGCAAGATGCATGGCTGGATCGGCCTGTGGGGCGCCGTGCTCGGCCTGCTGTTCGGCAGCACCGGCATCCTCCTGAACCACCGCGCGGTGCTGAAGATTCCCGCCGCGCAAACCCAGGAAAGCACGGTGCAGGTGCCCCTGCCCGACCCGGCCCCGGCCGACCCGCAGGCGCTGGCCGCCTGGCTGAAATCCTCGCTCAAGCTCGCCCCCGATCCGGCGCGCGTGAAACTCGATCCGGCCCGCACCGTGGCCTGGGGCGACCGCACCCTGGTCCAGCCGGCGCGCTGGAGCGCCAGTTTTACGTCCCCCTCCGGGGCGGTAGCGGCCGAGTACTGGGTCGGCAACAACTACGTGACCCTGAAACGCACCGAGAACAATGTCTTCGCCACCCTCACCAACCTGCACAAGGGCGTGGGCATGAGCGTGGGCTGGATCCTGCTGGTGGACACGCTGGCCGGTTCGATCATCCTGCTGTCGCTGTCCGGGGTGGTGTTGTGGGCGCTCACCAACCGCAGGCGCACGGTGGGCATCGCGATCGCCTCGGTTTCGCTGCTGCTGGCCGGCGGCGTGGCGCTGGCATCGATATAAGGATGGCGGGCCCGCGGTTTGCTATGATGCCGATATCACGTCAACAATAAGGGCACTCCATGAAGGGCGATCCGAACATCATCCGCGCACTCAATGCGCAGCTGACCAACGAACTCACCGCGGTCAACCAGTACTTCCTGCATGCGCGCATGTACAAGCACTGGGGCTTCACCCGTCTCGGCAAGAAGGAATACGACGAGTCGATCGGCGAGATGAAGCATGCGGACCGGCTGATCGACCGCATCCTGATGCTGGACGGCCTGCCCAACCTGCAGGCCCTGCACAAGCTGCTGATCGGCGAGTCGACCCAGGAAATGCTGGAATGCGACCTCAAGCTCGAGCGCGCCGCCCAGCAGACCATCAAGGACGGCATCGCCGCCTGCGAGACCGTGCGCGACTACGTCTCGCGCGACCTGCTGCTGGACATCCTCGAAGATACCGAGGAGCACATCGAGTGGCTGGAAACCCAGCTCGACCTGATCGTCAAGGTGGGTATCCAGAACTACCTGCAGTCGCAGATGGGCGACGTCAGCGAGGAGTAAACGCCGACGCCGAAGCGGCAGCCGGGTCGCGCCAGCGCGTGACCCATTTGTCGTAGAAGTTCAGGTCACGCGGCACCGCGCCGGCGACCGCGCAGATCGCGCCGGCGAATTCGTTGGCGCGCGCCAGGGTCAGTTCGAGCGGCCAGCCGCGCATGCGGCCCAGCAGGAAGATCGCCGAGAAGGCGTCGCCCGCCCCCACCGTGTCGATCACGAAGGGCGGCGCCGGGTTGTCGCGGTTGGCGATCAGGCCGCCGTCCGCCAGGAACACCACCGAGCCGCGGTGGCCCAGGGTCACGATCAGGGTTTCCAGGCCGAAGCGGTCCATCAGCGCGCGGCAGGCCGCGTGCACTTCCTCGGTGGCCAGCGGCGCATCGCTCGGGCCGATCTGGAAATACCACTGGAACAGCGCCTGCAATTCCTCTTCATTGACCTTGACGATGTCGGCCGCCTCGAGCGAACGCGTGACGGTGCTTTCCTCGTACTGGCCGGGACGCAGGTTGAGGTCGAGGTAGCGCTTGGCCGGCGTTGCGTCGAGCACGGCGGCCAGGGCGGCGCGCGAACGCTGTTCGCGCTGGGCCAGGGTGCCGAAGTAGACGATGCCGGCATCGGCGTTCGCCAGGCTGGCGGCGGCGGCGGCGGCGTCGATGAAGTCGTAGGCCTGGCGCGGCAGGATGCGGAAGCGGTGGCCCTGGCCGCTCCTTTCGACCACCACGCGGCCGGTTTCCTCCATCGGGTCGTGCTGCAGGCCGGCGTCGCTCATCGCGAAACGCTCGAACTCGCCGCGCACGGCTTGGCCGTTGCGGTCGCGGCCGATGCGGGTGATCATCAGGCTTGGGGCCATGAAGGCGGCCAGGTGGCGCGCGACGTTGAAGGGCGCGCCGCCCACCACCTGCTCGGTCGGGAATTCGTCGACCAGGGCTTCGCCGAACACGACCGTGGTCGGCGCGGATGCGCTCAGTCGCGAGTCCACTGCCGGGCCCACTGCGGCGCTCACGAGGCGATAACCGGCACGGTGTCCTTGAAGGACTGGCGTTCCGACAGCTTGTCGAACAGGCGCGCCAGGTTCGGGTGCTCGCCGCGCCAGTCGATGGCGGGGAAGCGCAGGGACAGCCAGCCCAGCACGCAGCCGACCGCGACGTCGGCCAGGGTGTAGTGGATCCCCATGCAGAACGGCTGCTCGCCGAGGTTGTCGGACATGACCTGCAGGCCCTTGCTGACCTTGCCCATCTGGCGCTCGATCCAGGCCTGGCTCTGCAGCTCGGCGGGGCGCTGGGTGCGCTCCAGGTAGGCCAGCACGGCCGCATCGCCGACGCCGTCGGCCAGCGCTTCCCAGACCTTGACGTCGGCGCGGTCGCGGCTGTTGGCGGGCAGCAGTTTGCACACCGGGGTCAGCGTGTCCAGGTACTCGGCGATCACGCGCGAGTCGTACATCGCGCTGCCGTCTTCCATCACCAGGCAGGGCACCTTGCCGAGCGGGTTGGTGGCGCTGATCTTCGTATCGGCCGACCAGACGTTGTCGAGCTCGAACACATAGTCGAGCTTCTTCTCTGCCAACACGACGCGCACCTTGCGCACATAAGGACTCGTGACGGAACCGATGAGTTTCATAAATGCTCAGATTAGGGGACTGACTGACAGTATAGCATCGGGCAATGACCGGATAATGGCGTGGGAAAGGCGTGCAACGCTGTCCACATTCGGCTTGACAAACCCGGTTCGCGCAGGCTCCCGATGGTAAAATCGCGCTTTTGCACTCATCCCCGCCCGCCATGACCTCTACCGCCTCCTCCTCCACCCTGTCGGCCCTGTCCCCGCTGGACGGCCGCTACGCCGCCAAGACCGACAAGCTGCGTCCGATCCTGTCGGAAGCCGGCTTCATGCACCACCGCGTGAAGGTGGAGATCGCCTGGCTGCAGGCACTGTCGCAGGCCGGCTTTGCCGAACTCAAGCCATTCTCGCCCGAGGCGAACGCCCTGCTCGACAAGCTGGCCGCCGACTTCTCGGAGCTTGATGCCGCCCGTATCAAGGAAATCGAAGCCGTCACCAACCACGACGTCAAGGCCGTCGAGTACTGGCTGAAGGAAAAGGTCAAGGACGTGCCGGAACTGGTCGCGGCCAGCGAGTTCATCCACTTCGCCTGCACCTCGGAAGACATCAACAACACCTCGCACGGCATGATGCTGAAAGCGGCGCGCGACGGCGTGATGCTGCCGGCCCTGCAATCCATCATCGCCAGGCTGACCGAGATCGCCCACGTCAACGCCGACCTGCCGATGCTGTCCCGCACCCACGGCCAGACCGCCAGCCCGACCACCCTCGGCAAGGAATTCGCCAACGTGGTCGCGCGCCTGCAGCGTGCCGTCAAGCGCATCGAAGGCGTCGAGATCCTCGGCAAGATGAATGGCGCGGTCGGCAACTACAACGCGCACCTGGCAGCCTACCCGGGCTTCGACTGGCCGGCGTTCAGCAAGAACGTGATCGAACAGCGGCTGGGCCTGACCTTCAACCCCTACACCATCCAGATCGAGCCGCACGACTACATGGCCGAGCTGTTCGACGCGATCTCGCGCACCAATACGATTTTGCTCGACCTGAACCGCGACATCTGGACCTATGTCTCGCTGGGYTACTTCAAGCAGAAGCTGAAGGCCGGCGAAATCGGTTCGTCGACCATGCCGCACAAGGTCAACCCGATCGACTTCGAGAACTCGGAAGGCAACCTGGGCCTGGCCAATTCGGTGCTGCGCCACATGGCCGACAAGCTGCCGGTCTCGCGCATGCAGCGCGACCTGACCGACTCGACCGTCCTGCGCAATATCGGCGTCGGCTTCGGCTACGCCCTGCTGGCCTACGACAGCTGCCTGCGCGGCCTGAACAAGCTAGAAGTGAACCCGCTGCGCCTGGAGCAGGACCTGGACGCCAACTGGGAAGTGCTGGCCGAGCCGGTGCAGACCGTGATGCGCCGCTACGGCATCGAGAACCCCTACGAGCAGCTGAAGGAACTCACCCGCGGCAAGGGCATCACCCGCGAAGCGCTGCAGGAGTTCATCGGCAAGCTGGCCATGCCGCAGGAAGCCAAGGCCCTGCTGCTGGCGATGACCCCGGCCAACTACACCGGCCTCGCGGCCCAGCTGGCCAAGGCGATCTGAGTGTTTCCGGCCCCGTCAGCGGGGCCGGATAAGGTGTTTTTGACAGATCTCGAGGACGGCATCGACGCACTGTTCGATGCTGTCCCTGGCGGTATGCAGCTCCAGCTCCGGCGCCGCCGGCGCCTCGTAGGGCGATGAGATGCCGCTGAATTCCTTCACTTCCCCCGCCCGTGCGCGCCGGTACAAGCCCTTGACGTCGCGCCGTTCGCAGTCGGCCACGCTGGCGTTGCAATAGATCTCGAAAAAGTGTCCCTCCGGCAGCAGCCGGCGCGCCCGCTCGCGGTCCTGCGCAAACGGCGAGATCAGCGCCGTCAGCACGATCGCGCCCGATTGCGCGAACAGGGACGCCACCTCGCCCACCCGGCGAATGTTCTCGTGCCGGTCCGCGTTCGAAAAGCCGAGGTCGCTGCACAGGCCCTGGCGCAGCCTGTCGCCGTCCAGCACGAAGGTGCGGCAGCCGAGCGCGTGCAGACGCCGCTCGACGCTGCTGGCCAGGGTCGACTTGCCCGAGCCGGACAGGCCGGTGAACCACAGCACCGCCGGCGCGTGGCCGTGCAGGCGTTCGCGTTCGCGCGGATCGATCAGCGCTGCCACACCAGCTTCACGCCGACGCTGCGTCCCACTTCGCTGCGGAACTGGGACACGCCGTATTCGCCGTGGCTGCCGTTCAGGTTGTTGCCGATGACGGACAGCTCCATGCCCGGCGCGAAACGCCACCCGAAGCGCAGGTCGAGCGCATTGTAGGCCGGCACTGCAGGCCGTCCGGTGGCGCCGACGTGGCGCACCGCCAGTTCGAGCTCGCGCGCGCTGTCGAAGGCATAACTGGAGCGCAGCTGGGCCGTGTAGGCCGGATCGGTGCCGGTGGTCGCCACGCTGCCGGCGTCGACGCTGCCGGGCTTCAGCGTGAAGCGCTCGTGCAGCGCCGTCAGGCCGCCCGACAGGCGCCAGGCATCGCTCATCTGGTAGCTGCCCCAGGCTTCGAGGCCATGCGCCCGGCCTTCCATCAGGTTGCCGAATTCGATCGTGCCGGCGGGCGTGATGTCCTGGGTGCGCAGGTGGTCGTACAGGTTGCGGAAGGCCGTGACCGAATACGACATCCGCTGTCCGACCTGGCCGCGGTAGCCGAGTTCGAACACGCGCGCCACTTCGGAGCGCACCCGCGGACCGCCGGCCAGCAGATAGGGCGGCGCGCCGGGGACGTAGGCGTCGACGTCCAGGCGCGACGGTGCGCGCACGGTGCGCGAATAGCCGGCCCACAGCGAGTGCGCCGGCGAGACCCGCCAGGACAGGCGCAGGGTCGGCAGGAATTCGGCGCCGGTATAGGGGTTGCGCTCATAGCGCGCGCCGGCCGTCAGGCGCAGGTCGTCGCGCAGCGCCATCTCATCCTGGGCGAACAGGCTGGCCCAGGGCTGGCGGTCGCTGGCCGGCAGGAAGGCGACGAAGCGGCTGTTGTCGACCTTGTCCCAGCTGTAGCGGTACTCGCCGCCCCACACGATGCTGTGCATGCCCCACTCGGGGAGCGAGTGCTGGAGCTGGAGGTCGGCGATGTCGACCGAATCCGTGAAGGTGGGCGGCACCTGGCGGTAGCGGTGATCGACATAGGCCTGGGCGCTGAGGCTGCCGCCGCCTTCGAGCGCATGCTCCCAGCGTCCGGTCAGGTTGGCGCCGCGCGTGATGATGTCGTCGACCCCGACGCTGGCGCCCGGCGCGGCGATGGCGCCCGGCGCCGGCTGGCCCTGGCGGCCGCGCCAGGCGTTGCCGTTGAGGCTGATACGGTCCTGGCCGCGCTCCCAGTCGGAACGGAAGCCGACCTGGCCCTGGTCCCAGGCGTCGTCGATCGGCGCACCGCTGGCGAGTTCGCTGTGACCCAGGCCGAACACCTTGCCGTACACCCGCCAACTGTGTTCCGGACCGCCCGCGCCGTGGCGGAAGGCGGCTTGCGCGCCGTCGCTGTCGCCGCGCAGCACCAGCAGGTCGCCGCGGGTATCGGCCGCATGGCGGGTGGTGATGTTGATGACGCCGTTCACGGCATTCACGCCCCACAGCGTGCCGCCGGGGCCGCTGATCACCTCGATGCGTTCGATGTCTTCCAGCATGACGTCGGGCTCGTCCCAGAACACGCCCGAGAACAGCGGCGAATACACGGAACGGCCGTCGATCATCACCAGCAGCTTGTTGGCGGGGCTGTTGCTGGAGCCGTTCATGCCGCGCGCGGAGATGTAGTAACCGGTGTTATTCGAGCGCGCCACTTCCAGGTTGGGCGCCAGGCGCAGTGCTTCGGCCAGGCTGCGGCTGCCGGAACGGCGGATGTCGTCGGCGGTGATCACGAACACCGAGGCCGGCGCGTCCTGCAGGCGTTCCGGCCGCTTGGACACCGACGTCACCTCGATGTTCGCCAGTTCCTCGATCGACAGGTCGGCGAATTCGGCCTGGCGCTCGCCGCCCGTACGCTCGCTCGACTGTTCGCCCGCATGCGCGCAGGTGGCCAGGGCCACGCCCAGCAAAAGGAGGGGCAGGCGGAGCGCAAACGGCGCCCGGCCGGGAGCGGACGACATCATAAGGTGTTCGAGGAAATATTCATGGCCGACAATTATCATTGATAAATCGGTCAAGTCAACATTTTACCTTCGTCATGCCCTCATCCGATGGGAGCTTTTTCCGATTGTTCCGCCAGCTGAACAATGTTATCCGTTTTGCTGGCTTCCTGGCGCCCCATGGAATTGTTAAAGTACGGAATCAATACACCAGCTATTTTGTTAAGATCTTGTTTCCGACAAGAATATTTTCCGGAGTCAAACATGTACGAGCAGCAGCGGCAGGAGCAGAAGTCTTACACCACGACCGCGATCGCGCTTCACTGGCTGATCGCCGTGCTGATCGTGGGCGCCTTCACGCTCGGCCTGGTGATGACGGACATCCCGGGCTTTTCGCCGACCAAGCTGCGCTACTACTCCTGGCACAAATGGGCCGGCGTGACCGTGCTGCTGCTGGCCGCCCTGCGCCTGCTGTGGCGCCTGAAGAACCGTCCGCCGGCGCTCGCGGCATCGATGCCGGCCTGGCAGCAAAGCGCGGCCCATGGCCTGCACCACCTGCTCTACCTGTTCATGTTCGCCGTGCCCGTCTCGGGCTACCTGTATACCTTGGCGGCCGGCGTCCCGGTCAAGTACTTCGGCCTGTTCCAGCTGCCGGTGTTCTACGCCAAGAATCCGGCCCTGGCCGACATCCTCAAGCCAATGCACTACTGGCTGAACATGGCCATGGCGGCCCTGGTCGCCCTGCACCTGCTGGCCGCCCTGAAGCACCAGATCCTCGACCGCGACGGCACCATGCGCCGCATGCTGCCCGGTCGTTCCATTTGAAGGAGAAAGCATGAAAACCACCTCTTCCCTGGCCGGCATCCTCCTCGGCGTCGCCCTGGCCGCGAACGCCGCGCCGCTCAAGACCGACGTCGCCCACAGCAGCGTTTCGGCCGTGTTCAAGCAGATGGATGTGCCGGTCGAATCCAGTTTCAAACGATTCGACGCCCGGATCGACTACGACGCCGCGCACCCGGACAAGGCCAGCGCACGGGTCGACATCGACACCGCCAGCTTCGACATGGGCCAGGCCGACTACAACAAGGAAATCGCGAAGAAGGAGTGGTTCAACTCGGCCCAGTTCCCGAAGGCGACCTTCGTCTCGTCGTCGATCAAGCCGGCAGGCAGCAACAAGCTGACCGTCACCGGCAAGCTGACCATCAAGGGCAAGACCGCCGAGGTCAGCTTCCCGCTCAACGTGAAGCCCGAAGGCGGCAGGCAGGTATTCGAAGGCCAGCTGCCGATCAAGCGCCGCGCCTTCAACGTCGGCGAAGGCGAGTGGCAGGACACCAGCATCGTCGCCGACGACATCGTCATCAAGTTCCGCGTCGCCGCGGGTTAATTAGCAGCAGTTAATAGGCAGCATCCACACTAACGAAGGAAACCCGTCACATGAAACTGAAGCACCTGAGCATCGCCCTCCTGGCCGCAGCATTCGCAAGCAGCGCCTTCGCCGCCGACAGCTACAAGATCGACCCGAGCCACACCTACCCGAGCTTCGAAGCCGACCACTTCGGCGGCCTGTCGGTCTGGCGCGGCAAGTTCAACAAGACCGACGGCGGCATCGTGCTGGACCGCGCGGCCAAGACCGGCACCGTCGACATCGTCATCGACGCCAACAGCATCGACTTCGGCAACGACAAGCTGAACGAGCACGCCAAGAAGGCGGAGATGTTCGACGTCGCCAAGTTCCCGACCGCGACCTACAAGGGCAAGCTGGTATTCAACGGCGACACCCCGGCAACGGTCGACGGCGAACTGACCCTGCACGGCGTGACCAAGCCGGTCACCCTCACCGTCAACAAGTTCAAGTGCATCATCAACCCGATGCTGAAGAAGGAAGTGTGCGGCGCCGACGCCTCGGCCACCTTCAAGCGCAGCGACTTCGGCGTGAGCTACGGCGAATCCTTCGGCTTCAATATGGACGTCAAGCTGGCGATCCAGGTCGAAGCGGTCAAGCAGTAATTTTTGACCGGACGTAAAAAAAACCTCGGCGCCGCAAGGCCCCGAGGTTTTTTATCGTTCAAGGAAAATTAACGGCCGTCGCGATCCAGGTCACCCGGCATGGCGCGCTCGACGCGATCCCAGGCTGCACGGCTGGCCGACTTGGCCTGCTCCCACGACAGGCGCGAATGGCCTTTCACGCGATCCCATTCATCGGCYATGTGCGGCTCGGCCAGGTCGTAGGACGGGTAGCGGCGGGCATTGTTGTAGCCCAGCGCATAGGCCGGCGAGTAGTCGTCGTAGCTGTAGCCCGGCGAGTAGAACGGCTGGGTCTGGTAGTTGGTGCGCCAGTAGTTGTCTTCCTCGGTCGGGTTGACCAGGTGGCCGGCGCCCTTGCCGGCCATGCCGCCGGCGATGCCGCCGATGGCCGCGCCGGCCGCCATGCCGACCGGACCGCCGACCGCGCCCAGCGCCGCAC